>NZ_VFYP01000006.1 GCF_006443685.1 Rhizobium glycinendophyticum
AGCGGACCGCATGCGGTCCGCTTTTTCGTTTCAGGGGGATTCGTTGCATCTACTGTATCTCGACGAGTCTGGTCACTCGCATGATCCAAGCTCCGACTTCTTTGTCCTTGCAGGCTTTAGCATATTCGAGCGCCAAACGCATTGGCTGGAAGCCCAGATAGATCCTGTAGCGGCGCGCTTCAGCTCAACCAATCCTCGAGAAATCGAGTTCCATGGAAACCCAATGCGCTCGGGCAACGGTACCTGGAAAGGTGTGCCTCCCAACGACAGAGTTCAAGCCGTCGTCGATATCTTGTCGCTACTGGCAGACAAGCAATTGCAGTTGAAGGTCTATGCCTGCGTCATCGAAAAGAAGCTCTTCTCTCCGAACGACATTCTGGCTCGGAGCTTCGAAGAGGTGGCTTCGTGTTTTGATGACTATCTGAAGACGCTTTATAAGAAAAAGAACCCCCAGCGCGGCTTGGTCATCCTCGACAAGAGCAACTATGAGGAGAAAATCCAAACCCTCTCTCATGTGTTTAAGCACGTGGGGCATGCCAATGGCCAACTTCGCAACTTTGCTGAAGTCCCACTTTTTCTGGATTCGAGGGCATCGCGCCTGATTCAGATGGCGGATTTGATCGCCTACTGGATTTTCCGTCACTTCCAGTCAGGCGACCAGCGTGGCTACGACCTCATAAGGCCTTACTTTGCCCGGTATGGCATCGGGCCAGTCTCAGGTCTGCGCTGTCACGTCTCGCCGGAGACAGAGGCGCGTCTCGCTTCGCTTCCAGTTCCAGCTCACCCTTTTCCGAAGGCAACCCCGAAAACTATTGCCGCCGCATCCCAAGTCTCTACGCCTGAGGATCAAAGCGGTTTTTGAGGTGCATGCGCTCCCTCGACACACCCGGTTTGAAGATATTTCAGTGAAAATTCCGGCTCTTCACCTTCAGCGTATCGATATGAAGGTCGGGCACGAACATGTCGCGCGGAACGACCGGCTTTAGCCGATCGCGCGATTCCGGCCCGCCACCTCCATGCGCGAACTCATCGCCTCTCCCGGCCGGCAGCCTGAACTCCGTATCCCGATCGGCAAGGCCAACCAGATCGCCTGAGAGATCGAAGAGTTGCTGGGCGACGAGATGGACGACCTCCCCTTCCCGCTGGATCCGCCCGTTGATCGCCATCATCGACGATCCCAGCACGATGCGCCTACGCTTCTCGAACAGAGTGGGCCAGACAACGACGTTGGCCGGTCCAGTCTCGTCCTCGATGGTGATAAACATGACACCCTTGGCCGATCCCGGCTTCTGCCGCACCAGCACGAGTCCAGCGGTGTAAACCCATCGGCCATCGCGGGCGTTCATCGCCTCGGCACAGGTGATGATGTTTCGCTCCGAGAGATCCTTGCGGAGGAAGGCAACGGGATGCTGGCGCAGCGTCAGCCCAACATGACTGTAATCCTCTATAACGTTGTGTCCGTCAGTCATTTGCCGAAGCGCGACCTCCGGCTCCTGCTGTTCCGCAATGGCTGCCATCTCGCGCTCAGCCGCGGCTGCAAACAGGGGCAAGGGCTCGTCGCGCAGCGCCTTGATAGCCCAGAGCGCATCGCGTCGTTCGAGTTTGAGCGATGGCAGGAAGGCATCGGCCTCTGCCAGCTGGACAAGCGCTTCCGTCGGAACACTCGACCGGCGCCACATATCATCGACTGAGGCGAACGCATTGTCCATGCGCGCTGCAACGATCCGTGCTGCGTCCGCGACAGCCAGCCCTTTAACCTGCCGGAAACCCAACCGAACAGCATGTCGATCAGTGCTGCCGATCCTTTCCAGCGTGCAGTCCCATCGCGAGCGGTTGACGCAGACCGGCCGCACCTCGACGCCATGCTTGATCGCGTCCCCGACGATCTGGGCCGGAGCATAAAAACCCATTGGCTGGCTGTTGAGAAGGGCTGCGCAAAACACATCCGGATAATGGCACTTGATGTAGTTCGACGCGTAGGCAATCAACGCAAATGAGGCCGCATGACTTTCCGGAAAGCCGTAGGAGCCGAAACCTTCCAGCTGCGAAAAGGTCTTTTCGGCAAACTCGGGCGAATATCCGTTCTTTACCATGCCGGACACCAGCTTGTCCTTAAACCGCGAGACGCCGCCAGTGAACTTGAAGGTTGCCATCGACTTGCGCAGCTGGTCCGCCTCGCCGCCGGTAAAGCCGGCGCAGACCATCGCAACGCGCATGGCGCTCTCCTGAAACAGTGGCACGCCCAGCGTCTTGCCGAGCACCGCCTCCAACTCGGGTGTCGGATACTCGACCGGCTCCTTGCCTTCGCGACGGCGGAGATAGGGATGCACCATGTCACCCTGGATTGGGCCCGGCCGCACGATCGCCACCTGCACGACGAGATCATAGAAGGTGCGCGGCTTTAACCGTGGCAGCATCGCCATCTGCGCACGGCTTTCGATCTGAAAGGTGCCGAGCGTGTCAGCCTTGCGGATCATCGCATAGGTCGCGGCATCCTCTTGGCTGATCTTCGAGAGATCAATATCTTCCCCCTTGTACTCTCGAATGAGATCAAAGGCCTTGGCCATGCAGGTGAGCATCCCGAGCGCCAAGACATCCACCTTCATGAATTTCAGAGCCTCGACATCGTCCTTGTCCCATTCGATGATCTGCCGATCTTTCATCGTCGCCGGCTCGATCGGCACGAGGTCGTCCAGCCGGTCATGGGTGAGGACAAAACCGCCGGGGTGCTGCCCCAGATGCCGAGGCGCACCCATCAGCTGCTGCGCGAGTTTCAGGGTGAGCGTTAAGCGCCGGTCGTCGGGGTTGAGATTGAGTTCCCTGATGTTTCGGTCGGGAACCTCTTCCGACCAGGACCACATGCCTGACGATAGTGCCTTGATGACATCTTCAGGTAAGCCGAGTGCCTTGCCGACATCGCGGATTGCGCCCTTGGCCCGGTAACGGGTGACGGTTGCGCAGAGGGCCGCCTTGTCCTTGGTGTAGGTCTTGTAGATCCACTGGATGACCTCCTCGCGCCGTTCATGCTCGAAGTCGACATCAATATCCGGCGGCTCGTCGCGTTCCTGGCTGACGAAACGCTCGAAGAGAAGGTCATTGGTTGAGGGGTCGATCGATGTGATGCCGAGAATATAGCAGACAGCGCTATTGGCGGCGGACCCCCTGCCCTGGCAGAGAATGCCCTGGCTTCTGGCAAAACGTACGATCGAAAACACCGTCAGGAAGTAAGGCGCGTATTTCATCGTGCGGATGAGATCGAGCTCGTGCCGGACGGTCTTCAAAACATCCGGTGGCAGGCCTTCCGGATACCGGTCGGGTGCACATTCCCAGACATAATGCTCCAGCGAGGCCTGGGCATCCTTGCCCGGCACGATGGCTTCCTCCGGGTATTGGTAGGTCAGCTCCTCAAGCGAGAATTTGCAGCGACGCACGATTTCCAGGGTTCGCGCCAGTGCTTGCGCGTAGCGCGGAAACAGGCGTTCCATTTCCTCCGGTGGCTTGAGGTAGCGGTCGGCGTGACGTTCGCGCTCGAAGCCGACATCGTCGATCGTGGTGTTGTGCCGGATACAGGTGACGATGTCCTGCAATTGCCGGCGGCCCGGCTCATGAAACAGCACGTCATTGGTGACGACGGTTTTGACTTCGAACCGTGCCGCCATGTTGGAAATCTCATGCAGCCGCAACTGGTCGTTCGGTCGCCGACGCAGACAGAGCGAAACGTAGGCGCGATCGCCAAACAACTCAGCCATCTTGCGCAGCTGTGCGGCACAGTTAGCATCCGGCAGATCAGGCACCAGAATGCCGATCATGCTCTCGGAGTAAGCGACGATATCGTCCCAGTGCAGGATGCAGTTGTTCTTGCCGCCACGCGATTTGCCAAGCGTGATCAACCGCGTCAGACGCGAATAGGCGGCTCGATCCATCGGATAGACCAGCACGGACATTCCTTCCGCGAGATCGAGCCGGCAGCCGACGACCAGGCGCAGACCGGTTGCGCGGGATGCTTCCAGCGCCCGGACGATCCCGGCCAGCGAATTGCAATCGACGACGCCGAGTGCATCGATACCGAGCTGTTTCGCCGTCTCGAACAATTCCTGGGCAGAGGAGGCGCCGCGCAAGAAGGAAAAGTGGGTCGTGACCTGAAGCTCGGCATAGCTCATGCGAAAATCCCGTGGCAGAACCAGCGATGGGATCCGGTCTCAGGATCAACACCATCGCCTGAGCGAAACACCCACAGGCGTTCACCGGATTCGTCCTCAATAACAAAGTAATCGCGGACAGCTTCCATCTCCGCGTCGCGCTGCCACCACTCCCCGAAGATGCGTTCCGGGCCATCGGCGCGTTTGACCTTACGGCGCTTGCCGCGCCAGACGATGGAAACTGGTGGGCGGTCCGGCATCAGCGCGATCGCCTCGATCAGCTCGGGCCGCGGCAACAGCCGGACCGGCCGGCGCCAATGGCTGACCCAGGCAATAGCGATCGGTTCAGCAACGGGACTGATCCGCTTCACGGAGCGTTCCGGCACATCGGAGGCGACCGGTGCGACGCGATACACCCGCTGGCCCCGATTTCCATAGATATCGATGAGGGGCGTCACATCGGTGATGTCATCCTCGACCAAAGCAGAGACTTTCTGCGCCTCTTCCAATGGCTCGGCCAGAACGGCTACAAGGATGAGCTTCTCGATCCCGAAACCCGGCTCGATCTTTTCGGTCCGGTCCCTAAACAGTTTCGTCAGCCAGGCGACATCGCGGGCGGGTTTGGCGGTGCCTGCGCGAATGGCCTGCCTGGTACCGTCGACCTTCTCGACGATCAGGTCGGCACGGCGCACCCCAAGGCCGCGCTTCTGAAGCTCATCGACCAGCTGGACGACGAGGCGGCCGACATATTTGTTGATCGTTTCGGGAGCGCCAATCGGTTCAGCGAAGGCTTTCGAGACTTCGACCAGCTCAGGCGTCCGGATCGGCTCGATAGGCTCGGCGATACGGCAGAGCATCTGGTCGAGACGGCGGCCGACCTCTGGACCGAAGCGGAGGGTCAGCGGCGCTCGCGGGGTGTTGGCAAGCTCCCCGATCGTCTGGAAGCCGAGGATGCGGAGATCGCTAACGATCTTTGTCGGCAGACGCAGGAGCGAGATTGGCAGCTTCTCAACGGCACGGACCGTGTCGCCGGGTGGAACGACAACTGTCTCGCGATTGATGGCGCGGGCGCAGGCATGGGCGGCACCCCAGCTGTCGGCGACCGCCACACGGGCAGTCAGCTTCCTGCCCAGAAACTGGTTGGCGATCTTTGTCACCATGGCGAGCTCGCCACCCTGCAGGTGATCCGCACCTTCAGTATCCATCACGATGCCGTCGATCCCGTCGACGGCCACGATCGGCGAATACACGGTCAGTGCCCAGAGGGTGATCCGCTCCAGTGCCGCGGCGTCGAGCGCGGGGTCGGCCTCGACCATCATTAAGTCGCGGAAGATGGCCTGTGCTTTCGCGGCCGGCATCCCTGCTCTCACGCCCGCTTTGCGAGCGGCCGCATCGGCGGCAGAGACCCATCGCTTCGACCCGGACTTGGCGATCACAGCGATGGCCTGCTCAGGCGGAATGGAGGGATCTGCGCGCCGTATTCGATCGGTCGGCAGATCCGGAAGATAAATGGATACGACCCTTGTCATCACACGCTCTCACGAGAAACTCAGCACACTCACCCGCTTTCACGCGCATCAATTCCAGAAACCATTGAGGCCTGCCCACCCCCGGAACTGGCAGCTCCTCGGACGGCATCACACTCACCCGCCATCTGGTGGTTGACGCCGTCGGCTGGCCAAAATCATTCGCCTCCGTCTGCCTTCGCCATCGGCGGACAGCAAGCGCCATGGTCCCGGTTCGCTCGGCCGCCAGCTGCAGGCGTCGGGAACTGACCATCGGCAGGCGGACAAGTTCGCCGACGACCGCCCCGAGACCGCCAAACGACAGGCCCTCCTCCATATTGGCCAGCACATCTTCTTCCCGGTCGGACTCGACGAAAATCACGCGATCGGGGTGAAGACCGACCTGGGCAAGCGCCGGAAAAAACAGATCCGGTCTCGTCAGACACCAGATGACGGGCCCTTTGGTTCGCGCGGCTATTCCGGCAACGAAGAGCGCGGCGGCCGCGCCATCGACGGTACCCGAACCTCCGCCCGCGAACTCATGCAGCGCCCCGAAGGCAAGCCCGCCGCCCGGCAGGACCGCATCGAGCTCAGCCAGCCCGAATGGAAGACAGCCGGCACGTCTGGCCTGTGCACCCTCCAGCGACGCGATGCGCTCGCGCAAATCACAGATTACCTTCTGGCGGGCAGCAGTCATCGTTCACGGCTCCCTTCAAGGTCGCGTTGGCGGGATCGACATCATGTCGGGCGGGCAATATGTTCACTATCTGTTCTTATGCGCATGAAGAGTCAAGACGCATTGAGCCTAGGAATATTCGCCTAGCATTAGCGATCTTGAAGATTCCGAGCGGAATCAATCGCGTAAGGCCGAAAAGAATTTTTAGCGCAGTTTACGGGCGATCAGGCCTTGTCGGTGGATAGCGCGGACAGACGTCAAGTCGTCTTAATGTTCTTAAGCTTTTTGTGCTGCACTTCAGGCATGACAAAGCCTCCCAGGTCAACGCCACCCAGATCGAAGCCGCTTCTTCGTGACAGCGAAGCCCCGATCCGTTCGAAGCCGCGCAGGAAACGCAATCCGGCGCAGCCACAGCTGCTTTTCGATCCGATGCCCGATCGGGTCGAGCCGGCGCTGGCTGAGCTGAAGGCGCATCCGCCAAAAGGCGACCAGTGGAGCTGGGAGCTGAAATGGGACGGGTATCGCCTGGCGGTCCATATCGAGCCGCAAGGCGTGCGCATCCTCACACGCGGTGGCCATGACTGGACGCATCGCTTTCCTGAAATCGCAGAGGCTGGCCGTGCACTCGGGCCGGCGACCATGATCATCGATGGCGAAGCTGTTGTCCTTGACGCAGAAGGCCGGCCAGATTTCGGGCTGCTGCAGCAATCGCTTGGCGCTTCCGGCAAGACGGCTGGCAATCGGGCCTCGGACGCTATCCTCTATGCCTTCGATCTCATGTACCTTGATGGGCATGATCTGCGCGGGGTCGAATACCGCTCCCGCCGGCATCTTCTTGAGGACACGCTGAACGGACATGACGGCGCCATTCGTCTTTCAGAGACGCTCGATGTGGATCCCACTGTCCTGCTCGAGAATGTCTGCCGCCTCGGCCTCGAAGGCATCGTCGGCAAGCATCTCGATCAGCCCTATCGCTCCGGCCGCACCGGCGACTGGGTGAAGGTCAAATGCGTGCAGAGCGAAGCCTTCATGATCGTCGGCTATGAGCCATCGACGGCATCGCCGGGTGGGTTTGGCTCACTGGTGCTTGCTGCCTACGGCGGCCACGATCTCGTCCATGTCGGGAACATCGGCACGGGCTTTAGGCAAGCCGAGATGACCAGACTGCGCAAGATGCTGGATAGGCTGCGCTGGAAGCGCAAACAGCCGCCGGTGCCCTATCCCGGGAAAGCCGACATTGTCTGGGTGGAGCCGACGCTGATCGCCGAGATCGAGTTTCGGGCCTGGACCGGGGATGGCAAACTGCGGCATGCTTCCTACAAAGGCTTGCGGGAACGGCAGGACAACGCGGACGTTTACAAGCTCGACTAGCAAGCGGACGGAACACGTCGGGAGAAACTGCATCCGGTCGCAACGGAGGGGATTGCTGCCATGTGTAACCTTTATCGCATGGAAGACAAGGACTGGGTCGCGAAATGGGCCCAGGATGCCGAGAGCCTGATCAACCTGATGCCGGCCTACCAGATGAACCCCGACCAGATGGGGCCCATCGTCCGCAACACGGCCGACGGAAAGAAGCAACTCGTGCACGCGCGCTGGGGCCTGCCCTCACCGTTCTTCGTACAGAAGAAGGCTGCGGAAGGTCGGGCAGAGAAACTGAAGGCCAAAGGTCAGACCGTCGATATGGATGAGCTCATCCGCATGGAACCAGACCGGGGCGTAACCAATGTCCGCAAACTCAACCTGCCCCACTGGACGCGCTGGTTCGGCGTCGAGCATCGATGCCTGGTTCCCGTGACGAGTTTTGCCGAGCCGGATCCTTCAAGCCAGGAACCCGGCGGCAAGGTTCCGAATGCCTGGTTTGCCCGCGACGAGGCGAAATCACTGATGTTCTTCGCCGGCATCCATGTGCCGCAGTGGAAAAGCGTCCGAAAAGTCCGGGACGGCCTCACGACGGACAACCTCTATGGCTTTCTGACCACGGATCCCAACGATCTCGTTAGGCCGATCCATGAGAAGGCCATGCCTGTCCTGCTGCAGACGAAGGAAGAAACCGACGTCTGGATGTGGGCGCCATGGGAAGAAGCGAAGCACCTCGCCCGACCGCTACCGAACGATGCTTTGATCATTCTGGCGCGTGAGCCTTATGGGTCATCGATCGTATCGAAGTCTGGCGAACTCGTTGAGCAGCCTACCCTTCTGTAGGCGGACCAGGCGTCGGCGAGTTTTGGACCCTAACGGAATGGTTTGCGATCGGTGAGAATGGCGATATGTTCACCTTCCGTTCTGAGAACCAACCTTTCGCTTTGCTGCCAGAAGGACGATGATAAATACCTTTTCCGAGACCATCCGCAAAATCATCCATGTGGACATGGATGCCTTCTACGCCTCGGTCGAGCAGCGCGATAATCCGGAGCTGCGCGGTAAACCGCTGGCCGTCGGCGGTGCTGCCGCCCGAGGTGTGGTGGCGGCCGCCAGCTATGAGGCTCGCAAGTTCGGGGTTCATTCCGCCATGCCGTCGGTCACGGCCGCTCGCAAGTGCCCGGATCTGATTTCCGTAAAGCCGCGCCTCGAAGTCTACCGGGCTGTCTCGCAGCAGATCCGGGAGATCTTTGCCGAATATACGCCGTTGATAGAACCCTTGTCGCTCGACGAGGCATATCTCGACGTCACCGAAAGTCTCAAAGGCATGCCGGTCGCCACCGAGATCGCGCTGGAAATACGTGAAAGGATCAAGTCAGTTACCGGCCTAAATGCCTCTGCCGGTATCTCCTACAACAAGTTTCTGGCCAAAATGGCGTCCGACCTCAACAAGCCCAACGGCCAGGCGGTCATCACGCCGAAGAACGGGCCAGCGTTCGTCGAGCAGCTGGCGGTCAAGAAATTCCATGGCGTCGGCCCGGCCACGGCCGAGAAGATGCACCGGCTTGGCATTGAGACCGGCGCAGATCTGAAGGCAAAGTCCTTGCAGTTTCTCATCGAGCATTTCGGGAAATCGGGTCCATACTTCTATGGCATTGCCCGAGGCCTCGATGAGCGGCAGGTCAAGCCGGACCGAGTGCGGAAGTCGGTCGGCGCCGAGGATACGTTCAACGAGGATATCAACGATCTTGATCTCGCGACGAGCGAGCTGAGGCCTCTGGCGGACAAGGTCTGGAGTTATTGCGAAGCCAAGGCGTTGAGCGGCAAGACCGTCACCGTCAAAATCAAATACTCCGACTTCACGCAGGCGACGCGCAGCAGGACCATCGGCCTGCCCTTTGCCAACGGCAATCAGATTTTCGAGGTAGCAACCGGGCTGCTGGCGACGGTTTATCCATTCAAGCGGCCGGTGCGCCTGCTGGGCGTAACGCTATCGTCGCTCACCCAGGATCGTCACGGAGATAACGATCAGGATCAGTCGCAGCTGGATTTCGGGATGTAAGCAGAAACCAAAAAAGCCTGCCGCGGGAGGAGGTGCAGCAGGCTTTCGAAAGAGTTGAACAACGGCTGGGAGGAGGAGGGCCGCTGTTCCGTCAGGCAACCCTTGGGAGGAGGAGTGGGTTACCTGAGTGACGAAGCTTTGCGGGAGGAGGTGCATCGCTTCGTTGGGATTTCTTATACAAGTATTCTGCCAGCCGCGTTAGGGGCTTCACCGCAGTTCAGCTATGCCCTGAATGCACCCCTGGTAGAAAGCTCGCCCAATTTTTCGCCATTAGGCGCGAAAGCGGTCAAAGGCGGTCAGGTACTTGGTGGGCGGGTCCGCTTCCGGGTGGCGGTAGATCTCTCGTCGGAGGTAGTCGATTTCATCAGCCAAAGCGGCCTCATCCACTTCAATCCACCAGGATTTCGGGCGCCCCTCGCTGCCATCCGACCAACGATAGCCCCGCGCTTTCAGGTGATCTTTGAGGTCGTAAGGGCTGTTCTCGGCAAAAATGCGCACCCGCGATCGCTGGCTTGCCCTGTAGAGTTCAGCAAACGGGGACGGGTAATGCCCGTCAACGTTGCGATCCAGGACTTCAAGCAAGGCAAAACAGTCGTCCACGGCACGATGGCCGTCATGGAAATAGCCGCCCTGACCAACGAGGTAGCCGAGCTTTGTTCCTTCGAATCCTCTGGCCGACCAATCGATCTCTGCATTCGAACACGCCCAAGCCTTGTTGCAGAACACACGGGAAAATGCTTCGCAGAAGGGTCTGTCGAAGCCGGCATTGTGGGCGATGATCAGGTCTGCTGGCGCGACAAGGGTCTCGACGGCCTCGATGTCGATCTTCTGGCCGGCGACCATGTCATCGGTGATCCCGGTCAGCTTGACGATTTCAGGGGGGATTGGTTTGCCGGGCTGCTGCAGACCGCCATAAATTCCCGTCACGTCTCCGATCGAACCTTGGTCGTCAAAGGTGAAGGCGATCAAGCCGATCTCGATGATCTCCTCCTTGCGATGATTAAGACCAGTGGTTTCGGTATCGAGAATAATTCCTTTGTGCGGGAATTCCGGGCGTAGGCTACGGACAACGGGACGGGACTCGAGCTTTCGCAAGATCCGGTAGCGACCAGTTGCCGCCAGATGATCGACCATCTCCTGCTCGGACAAGGCGACATTTGCCGTGCGCGCGGCCGACATTTTCACCGGAGACTTGGCCGGAGCCGCCGGCGGTCCGTCCGAAAACATATCGAACTGGGCAAGGTGCGCTGCACGATCATTCTGCGTCATGGAACAGGATTAGCACGTTGCTCTCCTGCGGTCATGAACCGGGGATGTCAGGTCTAGGCACGGTCCACAGTCTTCGACGGCGATTGACCGATAGTGGCATCGTCGATCCATCCGCTCGAACACCGCTATCGGGCATCAATGCACGCCGATTGCCCGGATGTCGTTCGGGAGCGTAATCTTGATGACCTTGTCGAAAATCTCCGACTTGCGGAACTGCCTGTCGGTCACTGCCAAGCCGGGCGTATTCTGAGGAGAATTTTGCAACAGGCCAAGCCAAGTCAAAGGCCGTATGAAATTATACGCAATGAAGAAGCTTGCCTCGTGTCGCGGTCCGAGTGGTCCCCTGCCCGGAAAGAGCTCGACCGGCAGGGCCCATTCGGTAAATGTACCGAGCGTCACCCATTCGCCCATTCGGTTTGAAACGACGCCGAGCATATGCCGCAAATCCCAGAACAAGGCCGCGCCCGCCGGCGACAGACTTTCCTGCAGTGGGGCGGCCAAGATCCATTCAATGAGAAATGCCTGAAGCGCACCATGATCGCCGAGAATAGACCTGCCGGCTTTCGTCAGAACAGCTTTGCCCTTGTAATGGCGGATGAGACGCAAGTCCTGCAACCCATGATGCAGGATAGATAATGGCGGGAAGTCCGGTTCGTTGAGAACCTTGTTTACCGAATAGAGTACTTCGGGTTCGAAACCAGGCCAGTAGAATTCCTGTGCCGCCCATTCAACGCATTTGCGATGGAATGCTCCCAAAGACTGGGTCAAAGGGATTCCGCCGGACTGCTCCGCGTAGCGAAGGAGTTTCATGCCGTTAATGGCGAGCGGGCTGTCCGCCAGCTCCTGTTCCGAAAGATCGGATGAAATGAAGATCAACGGCGAAAGTGTCGACTGTCTGAACATGCTTGCATGATGACCAAATTCATCGACGCCGTCATCGTGAAATATCTTCTCCGTCGGTGCGGATCTGGGCTCTTGATGCAAATCGGACCAGCGACCATGCTTTCGCTCCGCTAAGTGATTGAACGCCTTGTGTCATGGCGCGCGAAGGAATCAAATCGATGAGTTTCGGAAAGCAGCCAGTCTGCAAAAGCCTGTATTGGAGCGTCACTCAACCGGATGGGCTCCGGGAGGATCAGGCTGAACGTCTTGGAAATGGCTTGGCTTTCGGGCCAAGGAGCGATTAGACGCCCTTCCGCCAACTCCGTCTCGACATATAGCCGCGGCACCAGCGCAACGCCAAGTCCCGCCAGTGCGGCCTCGATCAGCATAATATGGAGGTCGTAGTATGGACCGATCGCAGGATTGGTGAGCGTGATCCCTGTCTCCTGCGCATAACGTTGCCACGCATCCGAGTTCTGGCGACGATGCAGACGTGGCAGATGGTCGAGCGACACCACGTCTGCGCCTTTGTCGAGAAGTGCCGGATGACAGACAGGCATCAGCGTCTCGTGCAGCAACCGGTGCGTCCTCATTCCGGTCCATGCGGGATGCTCGTAATGGATGGCGGCGTCGAAACCGCTTCCGGCGAGCACGAATGGTTCCATTCGTTCGGCAAGATGCACGATGATGTTAGGGTGGCGCTCCTGAAATCGTCCAAGGCGGGGAATGAGCCATCGCGTGGCGAAAGTCGGGATCGTCGCGATATCGATGCTGGCGCCATCGCTGGGCTGTCCCATCAGATACTGGCTGTCACGCTCCAGCCGATCAAGAGACTCGCGAACCTGGGCGGCATACCGCTCCCCGCTTGGCAGAAGCCTGACGCGATTGCCGACGCGCTCGAACAGCGTCACGCCGAGAAAAGCCTCTAGCCGGCCGATCTGGCGACTGATCGCTCCTTCGGTCAGTGCCAGCTCGTCCGCTGCGCGCGCGAAGCTGCCATGACGCGCCGATGCCTCGAACGCCATGAGAGCGGTATTGCTGGGAATTTTA
The DNA here is from genome assembly GCF_006443685.1 of Rhizobium glycinendophyticum. Taxonomy (NCBI): domain Bacteria; kingdom Pseudomonadati; phylum Pseudomonadota; class Alphaproteobacteria; order Hyphomicrobiales; family Rhizobiaceae; genus Peteryoungia; species Peteryoungia glycinendophytica. The sequence continues at coordinate 12,946 of NZ_VFYP01000006.1, forward strand.
CGGCGCATCCGCGGTCTCCGCAGGTTTGATCGACTCCAGCTTGACATTAGATCATTGAAGGGTGACGCAATATCGATATTCAATGGATTTCTCGCCTCTTACAATGATAAAATATCAATGACTAACGGAGGCGCTGTGCGGCCGGCCGGAGGCGATAAGATGATCTATACAGTTGAATGCAGCTTTGCTGACCCGCACAGCGAGGCGGAGTGGAACGCGTTTTACAGCCTGGACAAGCTGCCGGCCCTGATTTCTGTGAGCGGCTTTCACACCTCACAGCGTTTCAAGGCGTTGAGCGGCGGCTGTCCCGTCTACCTCGCTCTCCATTCGATCGAGGGCCTCGATATTCTGACCGGCGAGGAATATCGCCAGAAGGGCGGCGGCAACTTCGCCCGTTGGCAGCAACACATCACCGATTGGCACCGAAACCTGTACGAGGGCGTCGAGCGCGCCCCGGCCGTCGGCGAAACCGAATATCTGGTGCTGAGCACAACAGGGCCTCAGCCGCTGCGCGAATTGGGCCTGAAGCCGTCTGCGATGCGCGCGGTCGCCATGGAGAAGTTCCCGGAACATCGCTGGCTCGCGAAAGCAGGTCGCGACGTGATCGGAGATATCGGACATCTGCCGGACGATGTTCACGTCTATGCGCCGATGACGCCGCAATTGACGAACGGCGATGACGTCGCCTCCGCCAGCGCGCGGTGAACGCCGATGCCCAATGTCACCCTCTACATCTCGCAAGACAGGATACCGCCGGAGGAGACGCTTGTGGCGCTCACGGAGCGATGCACAGCGCTCTGCACCGGCATCCTTCGGGCGGCCTTGGAGAATGTGCATGTCATTTTTGTCACCGTTCGGCATGGCCGGGGGCATCCGGCCTTTGTCGAGATCCAGTATCGCCTCGAACCTTTCCGGACAGCGGCCGTGATGAACCAGTTCATGATGGAATTGGACGACGTCATTCAGAGCAGCACCGATTTGACCGCGCGCATTCGCTGCTTCGGCTACGAAGCGTCCAGCATCCACGCACGCAACTGAACTCACGCCAGAGAAGAACCATGACGATGACCGATTTTCCCAGCCAGACGGTTGGCGACCTGACCCTCACAGCCATCAGTGACGGCTATCTCCACGCCAGTTTCGGCCTCCTCTCGAATATCGATGCTGACGATGCCTCTCAAATGCAGGAGAATGCGGGGATACGTGATCACACTGCTATCCACATTAACTGCTATCTGGTGCGCGGAGGTGGTCGCACAGTCCTGATCGATGCCGGCGCGGGCGGTTTCAAACAATGGGGCGGCCGGCTGAAGGACAACCTCGCCCAGGTGGGCATCCAGCCTGCCGCCGTTGACGCCATCCTGTTGACGCACGCCCATCCCGACCATGTCGGCGGCCTGATCGACTCCTCCGGCGCAGCCGCATTCCCGAATGCCGAGCTCATCGTGTCTCAACAGGAAGTCGCGTTCTGGCAGGATGACGGTAATCTGAGCCGCGCGCCCGAGCGTGCCCATGGCAACTTCATCTTCGCCCGTCAGGCGTTTGCCGCTTATCGTGGCAGGTTGCGCATGTTCGAGACCGTAGACGTGCTTCCCGGCATGACGGCAGTTCCGCTCCCTGGTCATACGGCAGGACATACCGGCTACCGCCTTGAGTCCGGTGGCCAGAACCTGTTGGTCTGGGGCGACATAGTCCATTTCCCCCAGATCCAGATCTCACGGCCGGATGTGTCGATCGCGTTCGATCAGGATACACATCTCGCCGCAGAGACGCGATCGAGATTGCTGGATATGGTCAGTTCGGAACGGCTTCTGATCGCCGGGATGCATCTTGGTGAGCTCGGTTTCGCGCGCATCGAGCGAACGGGGGGAAATTACCACATCGCCTATGAGGAACGAGCACGGTATTCTCCCCATGCGTGACAGAAGGTGTTCACGCTCTTTGGGTATTTGGGAACGTGAGACCAACTTTTTGCCTAAGTCCTCCAGATCGCCCAGAAACCAGCACGACGATCCCTGATTTGATTCATACACGAAGTCCTTCAGCGCTCTGCTTCGGCATTCGCCGTTTTGACGACCTGCGCCAATCGAGCGGTGTCACCAACGCCACCCTGTCGGACCGGCTGAAACTGCTGGAGGAAAACGGGTTCGTCGAGCGACGGCAGTATCAGACACGGCCCGATCGGTTCGAATATCAGCCGACCGGAAGATGTCGCCATCTCGGCCTCCTCATGCAGGCAATGGTGCAGATCGGCGACCAGTGGAACCTGTCCAACCTCGAAGGACCGCCCCTCGACTTCATCGACAGGCGAACGGGCCAAGGCGTCAAATTGATTACCGTCAATCGGGAAACGAGCGAGCCAGTCGAGAGGGATCATCTCGGCGTGCGGCCAGGCCGCAGCGCAGACGCATTAATGACCTGGCGGCTCTCACGGGGATCCGAAAGCGCAGAGACCTCTGCAGTCCGTTCCGGCCAAAGTAGGGCGCGGACTATCCAGCAGTCCGGGATGACCATTCCTCCACCAGAAGCCCGTAAATCAGAGAATCCCGAACGCCGATATGCGTCTGCCATTCGGCCCGCAGGCGCCCCTCCAGCGTGAAGCCGAGCCTCGTCAACAGCGCGATCGACGGCTGGTTGTCCGGATCGGTATCGGCGAAAATGCGCCGTTGTCCCTCGGCGAATAATTGGTCGATCAGCATGGCGACAGCTTCGCGCGCATACCCATGCCCCTGTGCTTCGCGCGCAAGCAGATAGCCGATCTCGGAAACACCTTCGCGTTTCTTTCCTGCCGCCACAAAGCCAACGGCAAGCTCTTCATCTGCCCGTACAATCGCCCATGAGCGCCAGTTCGATTGATCGTCGTTGGCGAAATACTCCCTCAGATCCTTGACACGCTCAAAGGGTGCGCGAGACCACCACCGCATCATCTCTGGATCGGCCATCGTCAAAAACAAGGCGTCAGCGTCGGACGGACGGCGTGGGCGCAGTGTCAGGCGATGCGGCTTTGACGTGTCGCCGATCAAAGTCAGTGCTGCTTCTGGGAATACCATTCTGAATTCCTTTCCGAATGCGTATGCGGTGCAAGACGGCTAGACTCGATCAGGCTTGGCAGCTCACGCTCGAACAGGGTCGCAAGCGTCCGGATTCGAGATGGGATCGGTCGGGTCGCCGAATAAAGACTATGAAGGTCAAAGCCGGTCAACTCGAAGTCCGGCAGAATGCGCCTGAGGCGCTCGGCGGCGAGGTCATCGGAGCAAACGGGTCCCTGGAAGACACCAATTGCCCCGCCGTCGAGCAGTATAGCGTACAAAGGCCGCCAGTTGCTCATGGTCATGACGATGTCGACCGGCACCGACGTCAGTCGGGCATCGTCGGCAAAGGCGGTGCGTTGCCCCAATAATGTGCTCCTGAATTGCAATGAATGTCGGTCGCGATGACGACTTCTGTTCAGCGAAAGTGAGCGCATATGTGATCAGCGAAGGCGCGCACCCTTGGCACCATGTCCGCTCGATTTGGGAACGTTAGATTGAGCCGCGTCGGACGGAGTCCGGCGTGCGGGAGGAGCGGTTCGGCGTTGCCGCTCATAACGGCATCCTGGCACAAGCCCTGCGGCAATAGAGCGACACCAAAGCCGTTCAACATCAGATCCCGGGCCAAGGCATGGCTATCGACCTCGATCGCACCGGCAGGCAGGGAAACACCACCAAGCACATGCTTTTCCAGATATCCGCGCAAGACTGGTTGCGGGGAGATGAAATCCTCCACCTCGCTGATATTTTCCGGCCGCCCCTTTCGCTCCAGCCACGATGTGCTCGCATAGAAAGCCCATTCGATGTCGAGCAACCGTCGTTCGATTGCAGTCTGGGTAGGATTCACGCCGACTCTGACCCCAATGTCGATGTTGTCCTCGACAAGATCCATCACGGCATTTGTCGACATGATCTGGAAGCGGACTGCGGTGTGAGCCTGCGTGAAGCTGGTGATTGCGCTCGCCAGCAACGCGGTGGGGAAATCCGCCGGGACGGTCAGCCTGATCAGACCGCCCAATACGCCATCTCCCGCTTGCAGGTCATCAAGCGCCCGGACGAGAACATCTACCGGATCCGACGCCTTGTCATAGAGGCGCTGTCCCTCGTCCGTCAGGGCAAAGGAACGGGTCGAGCGCTTGAGCAACCGAACCCCTAACGTTTCTTCGAGCACCCTGACCTGAAGGCTCACCGTCGAACGCGGCGTGCCCGTGCGCCGGGCCGCTGCGGTAAACCCGCCCGCACGAACCACTTCGACAAAGGTCTGGATCGGATCAAGCTTCATCATTGTCCAGAATACTAGATGATGATGGCAGAACTTGCCAGATAATCGTGCTTGCTCTGATGGGATACCGTGGGTCCGGATCATAAGGAGACCACATCATGGACATCACCCCTCATCCCGCTTCGCCTGCAAGCGGCGTACTCTCCTCTCACGCAACCGCACGCTTCTCGGGTATCGATGCCGAAATCCTGCTCGGTGGTGAAGCTGCTCCCATGACCGTCATGGCGATGACGGTCCAACCGGATCAGGGCGCACCGGCGCACATTTCGTTTGAGGAGGATAAGGTCTTCTGCATCAGCGAAGGGCGGTTGCTGTTCCTGATCGGCGTGCAGAAGATTGAGGTAAAGGCGGGAGATCGGCTCTTCGTTGCGAAGGGCGTCACCCATGGCTTTTCCGCGATGGGAGGTGTGGCGCGCGTGATGTTGGTATCGACACCCGCACGCCATGACCGCTTTTTCCAGGCCATGGATGCTCTGCCGGTTCCGCATGACCTCAACGACGTCCAGTCCGTCTGCGAAACATTTGGCCAGGCCATTGTTGGCCCGGTTGTGTCCTCGTAAAGTCTACTGGCACAGGGAATGGAAGGGCGGCGACCGGCGTCACCCTTTGGCCCTGCTCCATGGTCAGGTTCCTTCAGCTGACGATTGGCCTGCCATCACGTTGCAGATCGCGTCGATGGTCCGTTCTTCAACGTCTCGTGGCAAATCATGACCCATGCCCTCGATGGGCAGGTAGACCGCGTTCGGTATGGAGCGCGCCGTGTCCTGACCGCAGGCGGGCAGGATCAATGGATCATCGACGCCGTGGATGACAAGTGTCGGGACCGTGATGTTTGCAAGGCGTGCGCGCCGGTCTCCAGCGACCGCCATGGCAGCGATCTGCCGCGCAGTGCCTCCCGGATCGTAGCTACGCCTTACTTCATCAAGGAGAGTGGCGCGATGGGCCTCTTCATCGAAGGGATAACCCGTCCCGGCGATTCTGCGCGCGAACGCGAGGCGCACCGCGAGAAAGCCTTCCGGATCGATCATAGGATCAGGCGCAGGTCGCATCATCATCGCCATGACATCGGGTGCCGCCTGCGGCAGGACCGGATTGCCGGTGCTCGACATGATCGACGTCAGCGAAAGGACCCGATCCGCATGTTCGCTCGCGAGAACCTGCGCGATCATTCCCCCCATTGAGCGGCCGACGACATGGGCCTTGGCAATCCCGAGCGCATCAAGCAGGCCGATCGCATCCGCTGCCATGTCGTCAAGCGTATACGGCACATCAGGTCTGCGCCCGGCCATCAGGGCAGTTGCGAGCGCGCCGAAATCCGGCGCGGGCGAAGCGCTGAAATGCGTCGAGTGGCCCGCATCGCGGTTGTCGAAACGGATCACGCGATAGCCTCGTGCAGCCAGCCCCGTACAGAAAGGCTCGGACCAGCGGATCATCTGCGTTCCAAGCCCCGAAATCAGCAGTACCGATTCCGCATCGGCATGGCCGAAACTGTCCCACGCGAGCTCGATGCCATTGGCCTTTGCAATATTCATGGCCTCGCTCCTGCGACGGGTAGCGCCATTTCGGACAATGGCAGAAGTCGAGAATCCATCACCGCCGCTGTGCGGTGACCAAGTCCAGCGAGATAGCCCTTATGGCTGGCGAAGGAGAGGAAGGACGCAGCACTGGCCTGCCTGATCATCATCGTCAGATCCCAATGTTCATCGGCCGGGCCGATCAGGAAGGGACCGCCATGGCCGAGAAAGAGGAGATCGCCGCCGGTTTCTCGTAAGAAGGGCAGTGTGTGCTCAACATAGAGATTGAAGGCCTCAGCACCGCTGATCGGCCTGGCAGGTGCCAGCTCAGGGTGGCCCGAATAATCGGCGACACCCCTGAAGCGCAGCAGGTTGAGCATCACGACGGGACCGGCAAGGTTGCGCTGTACGAACCTGCGGCCAGCCTCCTGTGTCGGTTCGAGGTAGGAAATGGAGTCGGCTCTGGTCATCGGTGTTCCGTTGAATGGCGGGTTAAGCGCTTTGGTTCTCCCCAGCGCCGAAGGCGAGACGCAGCGCATAGGTGCGGATGTCTTCAGGCCAAGTAGCGATCTGTTGTTCCAATGATGTCCGATCGTCGGCGAAGAGGGCCCGGGTCGCTTCTTCGTATCCGGGCAGATCTCCCGCGATCGCCTGCATGAATTGATACGCAGCCTCTTGCGCCGCCTGCCTCTGCTGGCGGGGGCTCGCTGTTTTACGCGCTTCGTCAACGAGACGCCTCAGTGTCGCAGACGCGCCGCCGGGCTGGTTCGTCAGCCAGTCCCACTGCCGGGGCAGCAAGGTCACCTCTCGGGCGACGACACCGAGCTTCGGTCGGCCACGCGGCGCGAGGCTCCGAATTTCCTCCGACTCCGTCGGGCCCGGCGCGACCTCGGTTTTGGGGCGGTAGCGTCCTGGGTACGCCTTCGGAGGTTGCGATAACCTTTCAAGAACTTCTTCATCGCTTCCGCGCAAATCAAGGTCGATGGGACGTCCCGTCGTGTCATCGAAGACGAGGACTGCGCCAACCTCATCTGGAGAGCGCTTTACCGCCAAAGCAACCTCGGATAACGGCGCGCTCAGCAGGAATCTTTCCCCGGCAAACGCCGTACAGGTCTTTGTAGCGGGATCGAACATTGCGCACTCCCTTTGATAGAGAAGCGATTAATACCCGGACAAAATTGACACGTCAATTATATCCGGGTAAAAATATGCCGCTGTTGCGCCCGCGCGGCGAATGGCGGCTCCGACGAGGCCATTAGTGTCAGCCTCCGGAGAAACTTGCGCGCAGTTCATATCAGAGGCAGCACTCGTAAATTTCTAAGGCATACAATGACGTCGCTCACAAAATGGGTCCTCGAAGGAATAACCCTGGACGGGCGAGCGGTTGGTTTGCTCTTAAAAGGAGTCGAACACCGGTATACTTTCATTCCGAATGCGTGCCGGCAGATAGACGGGGCAGATCAAGCACCTGGTTCATTGGTAATGTCCGCAAAGGGGCCGTGAGGGGACTGTCCGCTATTGCGGAGCCGACTGGCGATAGCGGACATCCAGGCATGAGGCGATACGGTCCGAGTTCAGCCCAAACCGGTCATTGTGGGCTGGGATCCGACAGACTGTTGCCTTCGTTCCGCACGTAGAGCCTTCGTTGAAAAAGTCTGACAGCAGACATCGCTCACTTTGAAGTCTACTTTTCTCAATGCACCCATTTCAATTGATTGGGAGTGGCGCAAAACCTCCGCCGCTGAGTGTCGAGAAGGCGCAAAGACAACTAACTTCAATGCGTCTTCAGGCGCTCTTAGCCGGTCCTATGTGATTGAATGCAAGCTAGGTGAGCCAGATATAGAGCCACAATGCGACGGTGAAGGACGCGGAGACAAGAAAAGTGAGGGAGGCTGAGCGACGGGAGGCGGATCGCTCAAATCCCTTTGCCGTATCCATGAAGAGGTGGCGCATGCCAGAGGCCATGTGCTGGAACAGTGTCCATGTCAGGCCGATCAAGATGAACTGTCCCACCCAGCTTCCCGCGAACCCGCAGAAGGTTTCGTATGCTTCGGGTCCCGTCGCAAGCGATGTCAGGTACCACGTCAACATCACCGTGCCCGCGAAGTAGAGACCCACTCCCGTTATTCGATGGGTGATGGAGGCAATGGCCCAAATCTGCCAACGCCATACTGTTAGATGTGGTGAAACGGGTCTGGGGCGACGGGCTGACATGAGATTTTCTAACTCGACTCTGGAGAATTCAAATACGTTTTGAATTCAAATACACTATGTATCTGAAAACGGCAATGCTATGCCACTCTTTATGAAGCAGGCTAAGATCACAAAACCACGCCTGACGCGGGTAGAGAGCCGAGCGCTGACGCGGCAAAAACTGCTCGACTGTGCCCAAAGCGTCTTTCTGCGGGAAGGATATTCCGGAGCGACAATTGAGGAAATTTCCGAGGAGGCAGGCTACACGCGTGGCGCTTTCTATGCGCATTTCAAGTCAAAGGAAGATGTGCTTCTGGAAATCATCTCCTCGCAGGCCGATAAAGTCACGCCGATCCTGATCGAGCGCATCGAGGCGGCGTCATCTCCGTCGGCCATGGTGAAGTTCCTGTCGGAATGGGCGCAAGAGCGCAGTCAGACCCAGAGCTTGTCTTTCATGATGCTGGAGGCGATGCAGCAGGCACAGCGCAGCGGCGCTCTGGATGAGCGATATGCGGCTCTCTTCAACAGGAACTGGCGTAGCGTTGGTGAAGCAATGCGACCGTTTTTTCCCGACCAGCGGCTACCCTGCACAGCCGAGGAACTCGTGGCGATTATTGTTGCGCTGTCCTACAATCCTGTTGTCAGCGGTGCGAGCGGACACAAGGCAGGCAGATTGGTTGAATTGGTTCTGGCAGCATTTTTGAAGGACGCCTGACCGGTTAGTTCAGCCCCGTTGGCTTCCCGTGGTGAAAGCCTGCGCATTTGAATTCCGTAGGTGCTGTAGAACAAGATTGCGTGTGCGCTATCAAGTCCGAAACCATTCGGACATGAAGTCGACGAAGCTGCGGGTGGTTGAGGGAACGAGGGAACGGCTTGGAAGGATTGCGTTCAACGGCAGCGATCGCGCAGACCAGATCGGCAAAATCCGCTGCAATCGTCCTTCGCGAAGGTCATCCTCTACCATAAAGGAAGGCGCCAGTAGAGGCCCGCGGCCTCGCCGCGCAAGGTCGAGTAGAAAGGCGATATCCGAAGCGCTCACCCTGCCGCTGAGGCGAATGCTAACTTGTTGGCCGTCAGCGTTTGCTAATGTTATCTGGTTCGGACGGGCCGTTTGCGTGTAGATCAGAACGTCGTGACCTTCTAGGTCCTCTGGCTTCGAAAGCCCTGGTATGCTGGCGAGATACTCGGGTGACGCAACAAGCAAAAGTGCAAACTCTGCCAGCCGCCGTGCCGTTAGAGCACTATCTGGGAGCGTTCCGAGGCGAAGGGCCACATCAATGCCTTCTCCAATTACATCTGCGACGCGTTCCGTCAGGTCGAGTGAAAGCGACACACCGGGATACGTGTCCAAGTAGCGATCAAGCGCGGGTAAGAGAACAGCATTGGCGAATGCGAGCGGGGCGGTGAGACGTAGCAGTCCCGTTGGCTTGATCTGCAATGTCGCAGCTTCGGCCTCGGTGCTAGCAATCTCGTCTAAAATTGTTGCGCATCGGCTCAGATAAGCTTGCCCAGCCGGAGTAAGGGCAAGCTTTCGAGTTGAGCGGTTCAGCAGTCGCACACCAAGGCGATCTTCAAGTGATTTAAGGTGCCGGCTTGCCATTTCGGCTGACATCCCCTGCCTACGGGCAGCCGCAGCGAGGCTTCCCTGCTCAGCCGCCTCACGGAAAATCGTCATACTGGTCAGCTTGTCCAATGCCATTATCCACTCCGGTGCAGGAATGTTTCAATTCTTAACATGATTATCACATTAGCGTTCATGCCGTACAACGTGAGCGTCAACTTTGAAACGGAGGTAAGCATGTCCAGGTTCATTACCACCAGCAACGCGAGGATCCACGTCATTGACGAAGGACATGGAGATATCGTTTTCGTATTTCTTCATTATTGGGGTGGCAGCGCCCGCACCTGGCACCACGTTGTCAATGGTCTTCGCGACAAGGCCCGATGCATTCGGATCGACCTCCGCGGATGGGGCAGATCCGTGGCGCAAGATGAACGCTATGATCTTGATACCATGGCCGAAGACGTGTCCGAGGTTATCTCGGCCCTTGGGCTGAAGCGGGTGGTCCTTGTCGGCCATTCCATGGGAGGCAAGATCGCGCAGATCTTGGCTTCAAAGCAGGGTCTGGACCCCGAAGCTCTCATACTCGTTGCCCCATCTCCGCCAACCGGCATGCCCGTGCCACGAGATATCCGCGAGCAGATGCTCACATCTTACCAGTCTCCAGAGGGGGTCGCCCAAGCCCTCAGGATTCTTGCTAATAAATCGCTCTCTTCCGAAGACCGCGCAATAGTGTTTGAGGATACGCTTGCAGGTGCTGACGGCGCAAAACGCGAATGGACTGAAAGCGGGATGGTCGATGCGCTGAAGGCGGACGTGTCCACCATAATTGCACCGGTCCAAATCCTGGTGGGTGACGAAGACAAGGTTGAGCGAGTAGAAGCTTTGCGCAGCATCTACTCCAGCATTTTGCCGGAGGCGCACATCGAAGTGTTAGCCGACACGGGTCATCTCTCGCCTTTGGAAAACCCCAGGGCGATAATTGTTGCTTGCGAGCGCGAACTTGCAAGGTTGGCCACGGCTGCCTGACAACCGCGTTGGTTGGTCCGAAGGCCTTGTGAAGCTCAGGGCTCCTACGGTAGGTAGTGCCGAGATGCAGGGGCGACTATCAGGTCGATAGCCGCTCTTGCACATGCGGATCGCAGCTATCGGCACAATTTCAGCCTTCCAACTCAGAGCAACTCATGTCTCCTTTTGGCGGATACTGTTGAAAAAGTCCGCCGACAAGCCACTCATCTCTGTGACTATGCGGAATGAGTTTTCTGGCTACCTCAAGTTACGGAAATGGATTTACGACATACTGCTCACAGAGCCATTCTTAAGTAAATCCATTTCATCTGAAGTGCACGAAAAGCTGCCCTCAGGAGCTTTTCAACAATATCGGCGCACTGGCGACGTAACCCCTCGGAAGCCACGACCGCTTTCAGGCGATGGCCAGGATGGCCTCAACGGCAGAAACGAAGGCGCAAGGCGGTCGTTACACACGAGCCGCATATGGCTCAAGGAAATACCATTTAGGCGTCTTCCCCTTGAAAGGATTCGAACCAGTGGCAGGCCAGCAAAAAACTTAAGCGTCTGAAGCTCCGCGATTTTCGACTCCCGGCTCTGTCCTCCGTGATCGCTAGAGCTAGCTGATCCGCAACTGCTAAGCAGACGGAACATCGCTTTCCGTTCACCGGTCCGTACGAAAGCTTCCACCTGCATTCCCGAAAGCAGGGTGAGGCTTCCAAGCTTTGGCTAGTCAGGAGCGCGATCAGAAACGCTGACCGAAGACTTGGCCTCGCCACTCTGCGGATGGCGGACGAGATACGTTGAGCCGCATCCTACCCGAGAGTTAGGGTGTCACAGCTAGCAATAGTCGTCGATGGAATCTTCACCTTCCCAAGGCAATCCCTGCGCCAAGGTGAATTGCTTTTCAGCTCCATCGCGCTCGAAGAACGTCCCTTTACTCTCGTGAACGAAGTACCCATCTTCAAACGTGATACTCACTAGCGACCAGCGTTTGATCGAACCTTCGCCAAAGTCGCCGAGGATCAAGATGCTATTGCCGTCAGGGTGCAAGGTGACATCGTCTATCATCGTTTCGCCGTACGGGCCGTCCACCGCGACGTCTCCGATATAGAGCGCTTCAAAATAGGTTCTGATCGGCGCCGCAATCGATGTCGGCGGGCACACGGGGAAAAAGGCGGGAACCTTCCAGTTTCGCTGTAGTGCACCCGGCGTGTGAGAGACGACGAGCGGCCGGGTGTCGACAGAATCCATGCAATATCCTTTCAAACATGCCTCGAAATCGTCAATGCTTCGCCGTGAAAAGTAAAGCCCGAGATCCGGCACATTTTGCGCACTAATCAGGTTTTGCTTCTTGAAGGCCACACCATACACTGCTTGCCGGGACGATGGCCGAGTGAGGCGTAGGCAGTGCGATGTACCGCTGACTTAGATGCCTTGTGATGTTGGCTGCTATTGTGTGCCGTGCACCGTCACGTTGCGCATCGCCAAAAGGTCCAGGTTATCGGCGACGGATATGAGCGCGCGACAACCTTCTGCTGGATATCGTGGTTCATCTGCCGAGTCTGGGGCGCTTTTACGACCTAAACGCTGAGACACTGCACTAAGGGTAGTGGTGTAAACGCTGGAACCGAAATAAGCAGTGTTCTAAGCCTTCCCCAAAAACCGCTGCAGCCTTTGACGCAGCATCGGCAAGGTCAGGGGATCGTCAAATCTTATTTCGACCAAGTGCACGCCGTTCTCCGCACACAACTGCTTTTTGAGTGCGTCACGCTCAAAGTTGCGTTGTAGAGCTGCGTCACCGCCAAATGCTTTGACAGCTTTGTAGTGCTGCTCGCCCTGATGCTCCATGGCAAGGTTGAGGGCTGGAATGTAGACATCGAGCCGTTGGCGTTTCAGCCATGGCGGTGATGCCTCACGAAAAATGACCTGCTCAGGAAACAGCTTCTTGACAAGACCGTGCATTTCCGCCTCCCTCACCCACCGGCTAAGGCCAAGAGTCTGCTGCACTTCCGAACGGGCCGTAGCCTTGTCCATTCCATGTGCCAACCTCATCTGGGTAATGTAGGCGGCAACGAACTCCTGAACGGAATCTCCGTAAAGGTCAGCCGCTGCCTCAGGCCCTGCCCTATTGGCAACGCAGAGGTGACAAACCCCATCCTGATACTCAGCTTTCGCCAGCAGGCGAGCCATGAGGTTCCATAATGTACCTCCGCTGGTGCCATTGTTTTTTATCTTTTCGTGGGAGGGGCGCGCGCATGCGCAGAAGTGCCGCTTCCCTTTCACGACATGGTCAAAGGACACGAGCTCAAAGCCTTCTATATCCATTTCAAACCCAGCAGGGCGCGGCCCTGGTCGGGGATTTGCTATAAAAGGTTGTTCCAGCGGCGGCATTTTTTCCACCGCCCCTATGGTCCTCGCAAATATGTTAGGAGGCACAAGCAGATGATTGAGCCGCAGGATGTGGTTGGTCTGGGTCTTCAGTTTTTTTGACCAGAGCCTGTGTGTTATCAGGCCCGCAGGGCCATAGTTGATGGGCCGAAGTTCCAGCCCCATCCCTTCGACCTCGACACTTTCGACCGCAGCCTCTGCGGCGGTGGCAAACTTCAATTCCACATACCAAGTCTCATAGCCGCCTCGCGCCAGTTCAGCCAGCGAGGCGCAGCGGTTTTTGTAATACATAGAGTGAAGCTTCACCGATGGCGGCTTGTGAAGCCTCACAGGCTCGGCGTCACAGATGTTTTGGACGAGGGTTTGCGTCAGCAATTCCTCTACAGCATCGACCGGACGGATACCGACCGTCGAGGCCTTTAGGGCAAGTGCTTCAGCGAACAGATGCTCCGACAAGCCGAGGGCAATTCTGGTGTCCATTTTTAGTGAGCACCAACGATCGCTTTGTGGACGAAGTTTGCCACGCTGACGTACATCAGCACGCCATAACTTGCGGATGATCGGCGCCTGGTGGACCGGCTCGTCATTTAGCACCGTCTATTCTACGGAGGCGATGCATCAAATGAGGCGCCATTTCTTCAAAAACGGTGCCTGCAATCTTTCGAAGATGTTCTTGGGTAAGAATCTCGCCTTCCTCAGCGCCACAGCTAGCGAACGCCTTTTCGACGGCACGTTCCAGCACTCTGTCCTGTTCACGCTTATGAGACTCAGCCACGGCAGGGCCAACGACAGCGTCAAACGCCGTCTTCATGCCTTCAGGAGAAATCTTCTGATAGTCGTAGATTTGGTCAATATCCGCCTTGGAAAAGGTGAGAGATACTGAAACCGGCAACTCTTGGCCGCTTCTCGGATCGAAACAGTAGACTGAACTTTTAGGTTCTCCTGAATAGCCATCCCCTAGGCAAGCAACGACCCTCTGAGCACCAAAATATTCGACATAGGCAAGGACTAAGCCGTCAGCGGGATCAGCTTTGACGGCAAGGCAATTCATTGGAACTCCTGCGACTCGACCAGTTACGAGTTCAGTTTCATTGTAGTATCCAAAGCAAGGCTCTCCGTTCGGATCGCGGAGATAGTCGATGGCGAATTGACAGTTGTCAGGGGGAATCTCCAAAGACGCAGCTAACGCTGCACAGCTCTTCACAATCGAACGTCCTGAAACCGCACCACCAAACTGAATCTTATGATGAAATACGCCTTCGGGATAAGTTTCGACCACCTTCAACTGAGATATCAAATCGTCTTCATCAATTTGCGGGTAATTTTTCTTCAGGCCTTTAATCATTCCCTTGGCCTCATCTATAGAGCGAGCTCTTATCTCTAATAGCCTTTGCCCTGATGGGAGCGGGGTCTCTTTAAACTCGGGGTGTGTATGCAATAAGGGTTCGCCAGGCCGGATCGTTAGTTTTTCGCCTGCTGTCGTCTCAACACGAAGCGGCGGAACAGTTCCCCTCTCCCGCTGGACGTTAAAAAGCGTTGAGAGCGGTTGGAGTTGCCTTGCGAGTTCCGCGTCCCATGTCTGTCCGGCATCGGAATTGCAGCTCACGCAAATAAAGCCGCTGACTTTTTTGCGACCACCTATGGAATTCGGGATCAGGTGCTCCCTGGTATCGTTAGCAGCATCAATCGTTGCTGAGCAAATCCAACAGTTCGACATCTGATCTAGCTCCCCCGTGTATCATCGCCAGAACACTATTCCACGTTGATCGCCGAGCCGCAAACACACAGTGAGTAGCAAGAAGTACGTTGCACAAATCATGACTGGTACAACACACCTAGGAACACTCGGCGCCTTGTATCCGGAACGCCCGGCCGGAGGCAGTCGGTCCTGCCTCTCCCTGCGGGTCGCTATACTGAGGCTCCTACGGCTACCTCTTTAACCGGTCCTTGGCGTGTCGAGAATTCCCGCTTTACCCTGTCTTCAAGAGACTTTGATCAGCATGTGGAAAGTCATGGTTTTGAATGGTGGCGATTGAGTGACATTGCTACCGAAGCGGGAAGGCAAGTGTTATGCTATCCCCATGCCGGGACTCGGCGGGCTCGAATGGGGGTGGGTGTGCGGATTTCGAAAATACAGGTCACCAATTTCCGTTTGCTTCACAAAGTGACGCTGCAATTGGAGCCTACTACTACAGTCATCGTCGGCCGCAATAATTGCGGGAAGACCTCGCTCTCTGACGTCATCCGAAAGTTCCTAGAAGACAAGTCGGGATTTGAAATAGAAGACTTTTCCAGTGCTTGTTACGACCAGTTCTGCGCGGCACTTCGCGCATACAACAAGGGTGCGCCCGAACCAGAGATCCGCGCGCTCATCCCGTACCTCGAGCTGCGGATTCACGTCTTCTATGATCCAGGCATGCCCGCGTTTGGGGCTTTAGAAGAATTTGTGATAGACACCGACGATGCCTGCACGGAAGCGGTTGTGGTGTGTCGCCGCGCGCTAGGGGACGGGTCGATCAAAGCGCTCTTCGAAGGCCATGAGGGGCTGACGCTCGAAGGTGCGGACGAGAGTGTGTCGGAGGCGGATCGCCTAGTGTGGTTTCGAACGCTCGCCGAGCGAGTGCCGGAGCTGTTCGTCACTCAAATGTGGGCCGAAGACCCCAACGACGCTGCAAACACGCGAGAAGTCTCGCCGAAGGCTGTGAACGGCCTGCTATCACTTGGTTTCATTAATGCTCAGCGGGCAGTTGATGGCACAGGAGGGCGCGAGACGGATGTCCTCGCAAAGGTCTTGGAAGGCCTCTTCGCGAGCGCTTCGATTGCGACTGCTGACGGAGAGCAGCGCGACATCGCCGAAAGCCTGAAAAAGGCGGTCGACCAGATCCAGAGCGACATTGATAGCGATTTCAAGAAGCAGCTCAGGAAGCTGATGCCAACCATTGCTGACTTCGGTTATCCGGGGCTCGACAGCGCTCCGCTCCTGCCTGAAACGAAGCTTGATGTCGGCAAGCTGCTCTCGAACTTCACCCGGGTTCAGTACGAAGGCTATTCCGGCGTGCAGCTCCCCGAGGCATACAATGGCCTAGGCTTCCGCAATCTCCTCTACATCCTTCTCCGCATCGTCGGCTTCTATCGGAAGTACCGCGCCGAGCCGCAGGCGCCCGGCCTGCAGCTCATCGTCATCGAAGAACCCGAGGCGCATCTGCACCCGCAAATGCAGGAGGTTTTTATTCGGCAATTGCCCGCGATTGTAGCCAAACTCTGCAAGGGCGAGGCGGACGAAGAACCAAAGCCATGGCCGGTACAGTTCATCGTCTCAACTCACTCGCCACACATCGCGAATGAGGCGAGCTTCGATACGATCCGCTACTTCGCCGTGACATCGAAGGGGCAGCCCATTGGCGTGAGGTGCACGGATGTGCGCGATCTTAGCACCGGCATAAAAGATCTGGGGGAGCCAGCCCAGAAATTCCTGCACCAATACCTTACGCTGACGCGCTGCGATCTGTTCTTTGCGGATAAGGCGATCCTGATCGAAGGTACGACAGAGCGGCTCATGCTGCCCCGGATCATCCGCGCGCTGGACGCTGCGGACGAGGAGTTGAAGCTAACCAGCCAATACATTACGATCATGGAAGTCGGCGGCGCGTACGCGCATCTTTTCAAGCCGCTGCTCGAGTTCATCGGGCTGCGAAGCCTGATCGTGACTGACATCGATGCCGTAGAAAAAAAGCCAAGCGGCAAGTGGGAGGCCTGCCCCGTCCACGTCGGTAAGACCACGAGCAACAGCTGCATCAAGCACTGGTTCGGTTCGGGTGGCGACGATGACGATGTGGGCGAGGAGGAGGAAGGAGCTGGCGACGTGTTGGTCCTCGTGCCGGCCGAGGGGGTGGACGAGACGGCAGCCGTGTCGGAGCAGCAAACTGGAACAGCGCCGACGAGCGCCCCGGACAGCACCCCCAAGGCGAAGAAGGCTCCTCTGGACCTTGCAGTCGTTCGCGTAGCAACGGATGCTGACAAGATTCGTGGAGCGGTTCGGTTGGCCTACCAAGTGCCGGAAGTCGAAGGCGGTCCCTGCGGTCGAACGTTCGAAGACGCCTTCATCCTCGCCAATCCGACGCTCTTCAATCTGGCGACCGGCACGCCTGACGTGATGGCCACGGCAGCGGAAACTGAGGCGAAGAAGCATAAGAAGTCCAAGTTCGCGCTCAGGTATGCCATCGATGTAACGAGCTGGACGACGCCGAAATATATCGCTGACGGGCTGCGCTGGCTCGCGGTCAATACGGTTGCGGAGGTAGATCCTGGCGTCGTGACGGCTGCGATGGCGCATGTCGAAGCTGCGGCCGCCAACGAAGGCGGCAGTGGAGCAGGTGCATGAGCGAGGAGCTGCAACTCAATCCTGCCGAGGCCGCCGCTGCGGAAGCGTGGAGCAAGCTGCAATCGCACCTGAAAGACGGCTCCAGCTTCGTTTTCGAAGCCGGCGCAGGCGCAGGCAAAACCTACTCGTTGATTGCGGCCCTGCGTCATATTCTCGCCGACCGCGCACGGGAGTTAATCAGGCGTCATCAGCAGGTAGCCTGCATCACATACACGAACGTCGCGCGGGACATGATCATTGCCCAGACTGATGGTCATCCTGCGATCTACTGCGAGACAACCCACGCCTTTGCTTGGTTTCTCATTAGTGGATTTCAGAAGCGGCTCATTGAACTGGTGCCGACCCTAGCAGGCTGGCAGGGGCGCACGGATGAGCTCGCGAATGCTGCCGACGACACCGCGCCATCGAATCCTGACGCGCCGCCTACGTCGGGGATTAATGCGGTTGGATATGCTCTCGGCCGGCGGTCCATCGAGGGTCGCACGGCCAAACTGCACCACGATGATATATTCCCGCTCTTCATCGAGCTGATGAACTCGACGAAGTTTCGGAACGCACTGACGAGCCGTTTCCCGATCATCCTCGTTGACGAATATCAGGACACGAATGAGGAGGTAGTTGCGGCTTTCAAAAAGCACTTCCTCGGGAAGCCAGGCGCACCGCAGTTCGGGTTCTTTGGCGATCACTGGCAGAAGATTTACGGCGATGGCTGCGGTTCAATCCAACACGCGTCGCTGAAGCGTGTAGACAAAAAGGCGAACTTCCGCAGTGCAAAGCCGATCGTCGACTGTTTGAACAAGATCAGGCCGGATCTGAAGCAAGCGCCTCGCGATCCAGACTCGACAGCAGTAGTCAGGCTGTTTCACACCAATGCTTGGATCGGGACGCGACGGACAGGCGCCCATTGGGGCGGCGACTTGCCGGAGCCAAAGGCGGCTGCCGCATTCCAAGCGACGAAAGAGGCGCTGATCGCGGAGGGGTGGGATTTTAAATCAGACACCAAGGTCCTGATGCTCACGCACCGGGCGCTCGCAAACGAGTTAGGCTACGCATCGATGCGCGACGTGTTCCGTTTCAACGATTCCTTCGCTCGCAAGGGCAACGACGTGATCAAGTACTTCCACGAACACCTTGAGCCGGCGGCGAAGGCGTTCCTCGGAAAGCGCTTCGGGGCGATGTTTCATTATATCGACACCCAGCGCCCCGTGATGAAAGGTCCGGCTGACAAAGCGCGCTGGTCAACGGTGATGAGCCGCCTTTGCGAGCTTCGAGAGGCAGGGACAGTCGGCGACGTTATCGTTCACCTTCAAAACTCTGGCCTGCCGCTTCTCGGCGAGGCAGTGAGCCGGATAGAAAACGACCTGGCGATGGCAAAGCAGGGTCAGGAGCCTTTGAGCGATCGCCTTCAAGAACTCGATAAGCTCCACGCAGTCCGGTATAGGGAGATCATCGCACTCTGCGAATATCTCGACGGGCACTCGCCCTTCGAGACCAAGCACGGCGTCAAGGGAGACCAGTTTGAGAACGTGCTGGTCGTGTTCGGCCGGGGCTGGTCGGATTACGACTTTAACGCCTTCCTAGAGATGGTGGGTGATCCGCACCGCATTGCACAGGAGCGTGATCGCTACGAGCGCTACCGGAACCTCTTCTACGTCGCGGTATCAAGGCCCAAGCGTCGGCTTGCCCTGCTGTTCACCCAGCGCCTAACGCCGAGCGCCATGACGACGCTAACGAACTGGTTTCATGGTCATCCGATCCAGGATCTCGGTAGCACGCTCTGATGGGGTAGGTTGGTACGACGGGGAAATGCGAGGTCATCGATGATGTCACCCCTTCGCGCAAGCCACGCACGCGACCTATCGCAGGAGGTCAATGGCCCGCTGCATATCAGCCTTTTTGAGTGATTGTTGGCAACGACTGCTTTTGTGCAGTCGCAACGCGAACTCGATGTCCGAAACGAAGGCGCAAAGCTGCCGTCGCCCGGGAAGGCATCTCGCGCCGTGCCGCCGTTCGGCCAACCCACTTCGCCTTGAAGGGATATGAACCTGCGACCCACTTGCTCGAACGGCTAAAATCTATCGTATCGTCAACAATTTGGCCTTCAGCATCTCGCAGAAAAGCAGCCAACACAATGCTACACCCGCAGCGTTTACACAGAGCAGATTGTAGGCTGTCAAGAAGCAGCCATTTCAAACTCAGAAGGTGCCAGCTCCCAGAAGCGGTTCAGAAAATCCTTCGCAGCGATATACGGATCCTTTGGTTCAATGAGGAAGTCAAAGGGCACCGTTCTGTCGGAATCCCCCCAAGGCCGTCCATCCCAATTCAATAGTTGCTCTCGCTCACTCGCCCAAAGCCGAACATCGTATGGTTTGATCGCATCGATGTCTTCGGCCGCCACACGAAAGCGTCGTTCGATTGCAGCGGCACAGGACTTTTCGATTATTTTGTAACACGGTAGCATCGACTTAAGGGGCGAGGTCAAGTCTCCGCAAACGACTTCTCCACTTTCGTGCATCAAAGCCGCGTAAGCCAGATCGGCCGGGACCAGCCTACTCAAGATTTCACAGTGCTGAGCCACAGAATAGAACACTCGCTGCCCTGTGCGTTTGTTCACACACTGGCCCGAAAAGCGGCCGGTGAATGCTAGGCCGTACGCGTAGTCCTCGATTGTCAGGCCATCCGCTTCGGGATGTGCGTAATCGAAATAGCTGCCGGATCCGAGCAGCATGGTCGGACCTGCCTCCCGCCGAATTGTGACCGAGGTCGTCGTATCGTCATTCACTTTTTGAATTCCTCCGCTACCGCATTGCACGAGCTTCGCCTTTCGAAGCTAAGGCAAGTGTTGTAGTGTTCGAACAAATCAGGAGAGGTCATTAGCATGCCTGTGTCAGTTGTTGTAGGCGGCCAATTTGGTTCCGAGGGGAAAGGCAAAGTTGCCCAATTCATTGTTCGCAGCCAATCCGCTGCGGCAGTTGTTCGCGTCGGTGGCCCCAATTCCGGCCATACAGCAATGGACTGCGCGGGTCATTTGGTTACGCTTCGCCAACTACCCGCTGCGGCGATCTCGACTGAAGCTATGATCTTTCTACCGGCCGGAAGTCTCATCGACACAGCGCTCTTGCTGAAGGAGATCCAACTTCTGGGTGTCTCACCGCGTAGGTTGCGGATTGATGCCAACGCCTCACTTGTCACAGAACAACACAAACAGGTCGAGCGCGACGAGGCGCTGGTTGAGACCATTGGCTCTACAGCTTCTGGCACAGGCGCCTCCTTACGTGAGCGCCTGTCGCGTGCCAAATTTCATCGATTGGCAAGGCATGAGCCGGAACTACAGGCATACATCGAGGAAAACACTGCGGCTTCCCTCCGTAATCTTTTAGCAGCGGGAGAACGGGTGGTTTTGGAGGGAACGCAAGGGTTCGGGCTTTCCTTGTGGCGGACACGTGACTTCCCGTTCGCAACCAGCCGGGATACGAGCGCGGCCGCATTCGTTTCCGAGGCAGGCTTAGCGCCACACGACGTGGATGACGTAGTGATGACACTGCGGAGTTTTCCTATTCGCGTCGGAGGTAACTCCGGCCCTCTACCCAACGAGATTGATTGGCCAATTCTTGCAAAGGAGGCGGAGCTTGATCCGGATTATCGCGAGTTGACCTCGGCAACGCATCGAGTGAGACGGATAGCCCGATTTGATGAGCAAGTTGTCAAGGACGCGATTATCAGCAACCGACCGCATCGCATTTTTATGAACCATATGGACTATGTTGATCCAAGATGGCGCAGCGCTGGTACGAGTGAACGCTCGACACGTTTCGTCGAGGATATTGAGCGACGCATTGGTCAATCGATTGATTACCTGGGATACGGGCCTGATGTGACCAAAAGAAGTGACCACGTTCGACTTAAGCGAAGCGCCTAATGGAAGTTTCTCTTAAAGAATTTCATCGAGAGGTTCGCGCACTCGAGTTGTTGGTCGCGGGCGGAGGTGCTGAACTACCGGAGCGAGTTGAGTCGCTGAAGACGTTCGATCCTTATCCAGATATTCCTCCGGCCTTGCTCAATGCCGGGCACTTGGCGACTTACGGCATCGTCGCGGGTATGATCCAGCCGTTCGATGCTACACGCTTAGAAAAGCCGGCGACCTATCTGGTTGCCGCGAAGGGCCCATGTAGATATAGAGATGAGCAGGGCAATATTGAACGCTTTGTGCTGTCGAATGATCCAAATGATCGAGACAAGGAGGTTGAAGAAGTTCGAGACCATGTTCGAATTGCGCCGAACTCTGTTTGTTTCGTTACCCTCGAACCAGAGTTTCATATGCCGGCTTACATCGGCGCCCGGTTTAATTTGATGATTCGCGATGTCTATCGCGGCCTCCTTGTCGGTACAGGGCCCTTGGTAGATCCCGGTTTTTCGGGCAGGCTCTCAATCCCGATACACAACTTCACGACCCGCGAATACTTCATCCGCGCGGGTGAGGGTCTAGTGTATTTTGAGTTTACGAAGCTCAGTTGGCTGAACGATCCGCTGCAGGCGCCACCCGCTTGGTTGCCTCCGAAGATCGACAACCAACCTCCTTTTCCAGGATCGAAAAATCGACGGAAGAGCATTGATCACTACCTCGATGAAGCGACTGGGGGCGGCCCCCCCCAAAACGCAATTGGAGATGAGATCGCCAAGCTAAGGAAGTACGCCGACGACGCAAAGCGCCTTCTTCGGATCTACTCTGTAGCAGGTGTCGCCGCTGCAGTGAGTCTTCTCTATTCAGGCTGGTCACTTTATAGCGCGGCGCAGCAGTTTGTGCAGTCTGCTCAAACGGAGATGCGGGAGCGAGCCGAAAGTGCTGATGATGCAATCATAGAACTGCGCAACAATCTAGCTGACGCGCAAAAACGCATAGCACAGCTGGAGAACGTTCCTCAGCCAGCGCCGAGAAGATAGCAGTTTGTGGAACGGCTTATGGGGCCTTCGGTACCGAGACTTGCGCGGCATCATTCCGAGCGCTTCTCATTTGTTGAGAAGCGAAAACAGTGACGAGCAGAAAGCTTCCGAATCCAATGAAATAAACTGCGAAAAGGCCGAGCGCAGCACGTCCGAGCATCGACTGCCAAGTGATGCGTGGAGAGGAAAGACCGGTCATGGAGCGTGTAGGGCACACAAGTCTCCAGCCAAACCATAGGCATAGGCCAGCAAACGTTACGACGAGGAGCCGCTCCAGTGAATCGACGAGTTCGGCGAGGCTATGGTGGTCCAGCATGCAAATCCCTCGTCAAGATACGGGGGCACGATGGCTCCGCATACTTGCAAACTTTTCGCATAAAAGTGCGTGAGAGCTCTTAAACGTTGCAAAGATTAATTTCAACGCGGCGATAGCGCTGGCCAGCAGTTTCTGTTGGCACAGTAAACGGGTGCTATCACAAGTCTATGCCCTAAGATTCTTCGCGTCGGTACACCGTAGATCCACAAAGAGCCACCTGAGAAATCCAGTTCGACACAATCGCCGAGCGAGAGGAATCAGATTACTCTCGGAAAATCCAGCATCCGATTCGCTTTATTTTAATCGGATGGGGTTCCGCTTTTCTCTGCGCCGAACGATGAGTGAATGTTGAATGACAAGCGACGGCTACCAAGACGATCCTGATCTACAACCATTAACCTTGGCGCAAGACGATGGAACACTGCTGTACAGGCCAACCGAGTTGGTCGACGAGCTCAGGGAGCTACTACAAAAACCTCGCGGAGGGCTTGCCAAAGCGAAGGCGAATATTTCGAGCGCCGCTCTGGTCCACATAATGCGGAACTTGCGACCTAACCGCGAAGAATCTTGGTATTTCGAACTTTGGAACGAGCTTGTGAGCCGAGCGAAGGGCCTCGCGTTCAGACGGGCCTCGGGTTTGTCGAAGCAACAGGCTAGCGACGTAGCGCAGGAAGTATGCGATTGGCTCCATGAGCTTGTCTTTTCTGGTACCAATAATGCCGATGTTCTTGAGGCCTTTTTCGGAACGTCTGTGTTCCGGAAGAGCGTCGATGAGATCAGAAAGCTGAAGCGCCGGGAAAGTGTTGAACGTAACGAAACGGACTTCGAAGTGGGAGAGCGGTCAGCGCGGGATTGGATCGATAACGCTGGATACAGAAACGCCGGGCATTCCATGCCGCGTGCCGAAGCCGCAGCGCGAGTGGCTGCCGTGATGGCACGGTTGACCGAGCGGGAGCAAGCCGCTGTGAATGCGGTCTACGTGGAAGGCCTTCAGCAGAAATCGAACGATCCGAACGAGATGACCGCCGCCAAGAAACTCAACGTGAGCTCCCGTAGGATAGGTGAGCTCCTGGCAAACGCCCGGAAAAGAGCCTCGGGAGACGAGGAATAGATATGAGTGACGAATCCCAACAACTGGAAGACATCCTGATCGCACTGATGGACAAGGAGGATTTGGTTGACGACGACGTCGTGGCCATGATCGAGCTCCATCCGAAGCACCGGGACGACATACTGCAGTTCTACGAAGACTGGCTTACGGCGGACGACGGCCGTGATGGCCCGCGCCACGACAGTGGTTACGTGCCCGACATATCTCATTTGTGGACGCTAACGGGCGCGGGCCGAATTGAGAATCCATTTGAGCATCTGTCTCCCGCGGACCTCAAGGGAATTGTGAGCCGTTGCGGACTCTCTCTTTCGCTGATGACCGCATTAGAGGAGCGGGCAATCCGAGCATCAACGATACCTCTCCTGTTGGTTCGCCAGCTTGCTAAGGAGGCCAAGTCTACCGTCAGGGAAATACTGCAGTTCCTCGACCAAGACCAAACGACGCTCGCTTCGGATTTCCGTTCGGACCACGCCCCGGTCAAGCGGGACAAGATCAGCTTCTTGGAGGCTATCGAATCGTCGTCGCTGTCAGAAACCGCTAAACACCATTGGCGGAACGTTTCGGAATGACGTCATGGAGAATATCAATTCCGTCCGACGCGCCGCGAACCAATTAAGACGCAAGGTCGACCCGGGGCTCAAACAGCTCGCTGCAGGCGAGGTCATACGGCTCGCGCTTGACGATCAAAGTTTGGCGGTTGAGAAGGTAGGACCAAATGACACGAACCTCATGGGCGGTATCGGCGTCCTGAAGCGTCGCTATCTGGCGATATATGTGGCAAACGATCTCGACCAAAGTTTCGAGGCCGAGGTCATCGCCCACGAGATCGCGCATTTCGTTATACATCTCGAGGCCGAGATCAAAATTGAGCGCAGCTACAGCGCGCCAGGCGCCGGCGACCCTTTGCAACGTGTCGAAGCCTATAGCAAAAAGGAACGGCGCGAAGCCCAGGCAAACGCCTTCGCCCGCGAGTTCCTTCTACCCCGTGCGCTCGCGAGACGGCTTTTTCACGAGGGGAAACGCGCCAGGGATATCGCCACGAGCCTCGGGATAAGACTGGAAACGGTCTATCAACAGCTGGCCGATTCCCTGCTGCTGCCGGAGGCCGCCGAGAAACCACCGAAAGCGCCACGACCTCCGGAACCGCTTGACCCCTCCCAGGAGGAGGCAGCCCATCACCTTGGATCGCCTTTCCTCCTCGAGGCCGGACCCGGAACCGGGAAAACCAAAACCATGGTCGAGCGCATCGTATGGCTGCTTGCACACGAACACGCTAAGGCCGATGACATACTGGCGCTGACATTTTCCAACAAAGCGGCGGAGGAGCTTGCCGAGCGGGTCGAGCATGCGGTCGGGGCAAGCGCGGTCAATATCTGGAGTGGAACATTTCATTCATTCGGGCTTGAACTCCTGCGCAAACACCACATCCGATTCAACCTTCCGCCCGATCCTAAACTGGTCGACACGAGCGAGGCGATTAACCTGCTGGAAGAGACACTTCCGGCCCTGCCGATCGTCCACATGCAGAACCTGTTCGACCCTGCATCGGCGCTGAGAGACATCCTGCGCTCGATTTCAAGGGCGAAGGATGAACTGATTGGGCCGGACGAATACGAAGTCCTGGCCGAAAACATGATGCGCGAGGCGGACCGCGCCGATGCCGATGCCGTCAAGGCGGCTGCCAAGTGTTGCGAAGTCGCCCTTGTTTACAAGCACTACCAGGCGATACTCGATTCGATGCGGGCGGTTGACTACGGTGATCTCATCCGACTTCCCGCCGTCAGGATGAGGACCGACGATGATTTCCGTCGTGAGCTTGCGGACAGGTACAAGTGGATTCATGTCGACGAATACCAGGATATCAACCGCGCAAGTGCCATGATGGTGAAGGGCATCGTCGGTGACGGAAACCGCCTCTGGGTCGTCGGAGACGCCAGGCAGTCGATCTACAGGTTTCGTGGGGCGTCGAGCCGTAACATGGCGCGCTTCCGCAGGGACTATCCCAGCGGCGAACTGGGGCAGTTGAAGGTAAACTACCGATCCACCAATCCGATCCTCTCCCAGTTTAAAGCTTTCGGAAATAGGATGATCGTGTCTTCCTACTCCCTCCCGCTCGACATAAGCGCCAAGAGAACCGAGTTAGGCGGAACGCCGGAAGTTTTCGTCGGAACCGACCCCCAGGACGAGATCGATGTGCTCGCCGGAAATATACGCGAACTTGAAAAGGCGGGCGTTTCCCTGAGAAGTCAGGCAATAATTGCGCGTACCAACGGCATACTGGCCGAGATGGCAGCGGAACTCGAGGCTCGAGGCGTGCCCGTGCTATACTTGGGTCCGCTTTTCGAGCGACCCGAAGTGCGAGACATGCTGTCACTGCTGTCGCTGATCGTCCAGGATGGCTCTACGTTGTTCAGGGTGGGTACCTTCCCCGAGTACGGCATCGCGCCGCTTGAGCTGTCGCGCGTAATCGAGGAAGCCAAGTCTCGTCAGGTTTCGGTTAAGGCGCTCTTGGACCAGATATCAACGCTTGCTTGTGTAACCCCCGACACCATCCGCCGCCTTGCTCTCCTGGCAAGCCACCTGGACGGGTTCGGACACGGCACGACGCCTTGGCTTGCCTTGATGGAATACCTGTTTGATCGAAGCGACTACGTCAGAACGGTGCTAGCGGGCCAAAATCCGTCTGACGATCTTCGCCGCGTCGCGGTCCGCCAGCTGATCGAGGCCCTCAGGACCATGCCGCTTGTAGGCGGTAAGCTGCCAATCGTCCGCGGCCTCGAACGTGTCAGGCATCTCGTGCTGCTGTCGGACGATCGGGAACTGCGGCGTCTGCCGGACGAAATGAATGACGTGGATGGCGTCCAGTTGATGACGATCCACGCCAGCAAAGGTCTGGAATTCGAGGCCGTGCACCTGCCCCGGCTTAAACGAGGGTCTGTCCCCGCACCCAACCGTGCCGACGCATGTCCGCCACCTGTCGGTATGGTAACGGAGAACCCTGAAACGAACGCTCACGATGCCGAGGAGGAGTGCTTGTTTTTCGTGGCGATGTCGCGCGCGAAGTCACATCTCAAGCTCTATCGCCCAGCTAGGTCGGGAGGCAAAACTTCAAATGCCTCGATATTTGTAGAGGGACTATCGATCCAGAGCGGAAGGCAGGTCGCGCCGGTAGCCCGTCTCTTCCCGGCTCCGACGCAGGAACCGATCAACGATTTCGGCTTTCCCGAGGGATTGAGTGCCGCAGACATCGAGTCTTTCGACCAGTGCGGAAGGCGATTCTTTTATGACAAGGTCGCCAAGCTCGGCGGCTCGGCCGAGAGGTCCGCCTATTTGCAGGCTCATGGATGTAT
The DNA here is from genome assembly GCF_006443685.1 of Rhizobium glycinendophyticum. Taxonomy (NCBI): domain Bacteria; kingdom Pseudomonadati; phylum Pseudomonadota; class Alphaproteobacteria; order Hyphomicrobiales; family Rhizobiaceae; genus Peteryoungia; species Peteryoungia glycinendophytica. Next base: position 40,023 of record NZ_VFYP01000006.1, read on the forward strand.
TCTCGCGGTCGTCGCAGCGGCCCGCTCCGCCGAAATTCCATTGACGATCAACGCTATGCGCGGGGTCTTCGAGACCGCTTGGAATTCGACGAAACTTGTCGGTCATCCTTTCGAGAAACAGTATCGAGCCCTTGTCGACAGGATGATGGGCAATCTTCTTCCGGTTCTTGCCTCCGTCTCGAAGGCGACGCCGTTTGGGCTCGAGTTGGCCAACCGTCAGATAGCCATCGCTCCGGATTTCGTAAAGGGAGACGCGGGCTCGCGCGAGTTCCTGACAGTCCGGTCAGGTAAGCGTTCCATGACGGAGCAAGATAAGATCGCACACACGCTCCTGCTCGAAGCGGCGCGCGTCAATTTCGGCCACAGCTTCTCCTTCGAGACCTTCCACGTGATGGACGGCAACGCAGGACAGATCGAACAGACAGCGGCCAAGCGTGCGAACCGTATTGCGACGGCGCAAGACGCGATCCGGTCCATCGAAGACGGTCTTTTCCCGGCCAAGAGAAGTGACTTTCTGTGCCCCCGCTGCAGGCACTTCTTCATCTGTCCAGCCCCTCAGGCAAGTTCTTAAAAAAAGTTTACGACAGGGGTTCCTCTTTTCGTAGGGCCCTTCGATTGACCCTGTGAGACCGACGCAATCAGGCCAAGGTCCACAGGAAACAACGAACTATGTCTCTTATCGAAAACCCCGACATCGACGATGTCGCACTCGCCGTGCAGGAAGATCGCCCCCTGCGCCCCGGTCGCTACCGCGTTTCGCTCGCCGTCGACAGCGTCGATTTCCACCCGCTTATCCTCGATGATCCGGTTCCCCTCGGTCGCCAGATCCTCAAGAAGGCCGGCATCAACGACATCGATGGTCACTCACTGTTTGTGATAACCACCGAAGGCGACTTCGAAGACGTCCGGGCGGATGAGGAGGTCGATCTGCGCGATCGGGCCGCCTTCCGCTTCATCGCTTTCAGCACCGATCCGCTCTACCGCGTCAAGCTCAACGAGGCGCGCATCGTCTGGGGCCGTTCTCTCATCCCTGAAGCGGTGCTCCGTGCGCTCGCCGGCATCAACGACGATGAAGCGGTCTTCCTGGAAGTGCGTGGCGGCAAGGACAAGCTGATCGAACGGGGCACCGACGTGGATCTCGCCGCAGACGGAGTTGAGAAATTCATCACGGCGCCCAACAAGGTCACCTACACTTTCTTCGTCAACGGCAAGCTCTATGAGACCGATAAGAAGAAGCTTACCGGCGCGCAGATCAAGTCGATGGTGCCCGACTGGGATCCGCAGCATGACCTTTCTTTGGAGGGTGAGGGCGACGATCCGGACCGCATCATTGCCGATGACGAGGTAGTTAGCCTCGTCCCGAAGCATGGTGTCCGCCGCTTCTCGTCAGTCCCTAAGGCGAACTTCGGCTGATGCCCGGCGTTCTCGACATGCAGCTGGACCAGCTGCGGGAGCGGTTCGGCGACGTTCAGACCCGGCAGCTGCCGAGCGGCACCACGCTCGTCACGGTGCCTGGCGTCCGCCTGCCGGAGGGGTGGTCGAAGTCGTCGACCACCATCCGCTTCATCGTCCCGCCCGGATATCCCTTTGCGCAGCTCGACTGCTTCTGGGCGGATTCTGATCTTCTTCTCGCGCATGGAGGCCCGCCGCAGAACTCCGCGCCAACTCCCGTACCGGAGACCGTCGAGCCAGCACTGTGGTTCTCGTGGCATCTCACAGGACCGTGGAACCCTAATCGCGACACGCTGTCGACTTGGATGAACGTAATTATTGATCGTATGAGGCAGGTCCAATGAGCCGTGTTCGCTTTCCTTCGCCTCTCTATTCCAACCTGGCGTCGACGTTGCTCAACGCCAATGGTCTGGAAAGCTGCGCAATCGCATATGCCCATCATGATGCACGTAGCGACACGTGGGTTGTCGCCGACGCCAGCATCGTGCCGGAAGACGCATATGAGCACCGCACCTGCGTATCTGCTGTCCTGAAATCGTCTTTCCTCATCGACGTTGCAAATCGCAGCCGGGTCACCGGCATGGCCGTTATCTCGATCCATACGCATCCCGCCAGCTCTGACCATCCGCATTTCTCGCCCATCGACGATGCGGGCGAGACCGAACTGAATTCGTATTTTGTTCGGCGAGCGGCACCAATGCCACATGTCTCGTTGGTGATCGGGCCACATGGATGCCGCGCCCGCCCCCTCGGAAAGGAAGATGAGATCGACGTATGGGAAGTGGGGGATAGGCTCTTGCTCCATTCGCCCATGCAGGACGTCTCCGATCAGGAACGCGACGATCGGCAGGTCAGGGCATTCGGAGCCCCAGGGCAACGGCTGCTGCGCCGCCTCCACTTCGGAGTGGTCGGAGCGGGTGGGACCGGATCGCTCGAGTGCCAGCAACTCGCCCATCTCGGGGCGACTCAGGTCACGGTGATCGATCCCGACCTGGTCGAGGAGACCAACCTGAACCGTCTCGTCGGCTCCGTTCCCTCGGACGTTGGCCAGCCGAAGGTCGAGGTCGCGGCCAGGATGATCCGCGCGATTAACCTTGATGCCACGGTGACCCCGCTTCAGGCTGACATAGTCGATGAGGAGGTAGCGAAGCTCATCAGTACCTTCGATTTCGTCCTTTTGTGCACCGACTCTCACGCAAGCCGGGCGGTCGTCAATCAAGCCGCCTATCAGTATCTGGTGCCGGTTATCGATATGGGGGTGAGCATCACTGCGTCGAACGGAGCCGTCAGCCACATCACTGGACGCGTGCAGATGCTCGCCCCTGGCCTTCCCTGCCTGACTTGCTCAGGCGCGCTCGACAGCGAGGCAATCCGGCGCGAAATGCTGTCACCAGAACAACGCGCGGCGGACCCATATGTCCAAGGCATCCACGAACCCCAACCCGCGGTGCTGTCCATCAACTCGACCGTAAGCTCACTTGCAATCACCATGTTGCTTGGAGCTGTCACACCGGTTCCGATCAAGCCTCGATATCAGGTTTATGATGGAAATCGGGGCCGAGTAAAGGAGATGGCAGTCGCCGTGCAGCCGAACTGTGTGGTTTGCTCACCTATGGGCGCGCTTGCCAAGGGCCCAACCTGGCATTTGCCGGTCCGGCCAAAACGCCAAGATGGGAGCGACAAATGACAGACCCAGCACGAATGGTTAGGATGGTCGGCAATGCAGAGTACAGAGATCAGGCTGAAGCAGCACTTCTCGCTCCAGGTGACACATCCATGGTATTTCGCGTGCGGCCCCGATCGATCGTGATGGCGTGCCCTGACGGGTGCGGCGAGACTCTGGTAATCAATCTCGACAATCGCGCCGACAAGGCATGGCGCTTTGACATGCGCGGCGAAGGACTTACGCTTTTTCCGTCAGTTTGGCGTGAAGGAGGATGCGAAAGCCACTTTATCGTTTGGCGCGGGCACATTCTGTGGTGTGATCGGTTTGAAGAAGGAAACAGTGAACCGGTCTACAATCCCGAAATCGAGGATGCTGTTATGAGCGCGTTGCATGAAATCCAACCGCGTAGCGCCGTAGAACTTGCGGAGGCTATTGATGAACTCGTATGGGACGTCAATCGCGCAGCAGGTAGGCTTGTAGGTCAGGGTCTTGCACGCTCATGGAAGACCAAAGGAGGATGGGTCTTCGTGCGAGCATAATGAGGTTTCCTACTACTCTAACTTGGGAAGGCGGTTGGAAGAAAGTAAGCGCCATCCGTTTCGCGATCTGTTTCGGTTTATAATATCCCCCACGCCCGAAACCTCCCCCTCCCCGTCATCTCGCGCAGGCCGAGCTCCTGAACGATGCGTCGCGCCGCCTGCGGCGTGACGTCGAGCGTGTTTGCCACCATGCCGGCCGAGATCAGCGGCTTCGCCATGACGAGCTCAACCAGCTCCGGCAGTTTTGAAGACGTTCGTCTCCCCGCCAATTTGCGTTCCATCATCTGCCGCGCCAAAGCCAGGCGGTCGTGCTCCTTCAGCCCGATCTCGGCGACCGCCAAAAATCCCTGGGCAATGGCCAGCAGCCGGGTTTCCCGATCGTGATGGCGACGCCGATCGACGGCAATGGTTTTGAGACCGAGATTGATGGCGGCGAGATGCGCGCCCGTGGTGATGCCGACCTGGCGCAGGATGGAGGCGGTAAACAGCCGGCCGAGCCAGGGCGCATGCTGCAGCACAGCAATCTCATTCCAGGCGTCGAGGGCGACGATCGCTCGCAGCACCGCCGGCAGATCCTCAGTCTGCCGCAGCACGCCGCGCCATTCGTCGAGGCGGGCATCCTCGTCCCAGTCGAGATCGTAAACCAGCGGATCGGCCAGAGCCCGGCCGGGCCTCCTGGCTTGTGCAATCGCTGCTTCCGAACGAGCAAGGATCGCATCAATGGCCGCATAGTCGACGCAGGGAAGAGTGTCGCCGGCGTCGGCACTCTCCCCCTCTCCTTCCGGATCGATCATATCGGTGGGCCGGGCGCGATGCGCCGCCGCCTCGTCCGCGCCAACCGATCCGATTTCCGAAGTCTGCCTCAGGCTACGGACGCCGTCGGCAGACAGCGCCCAACCGGGCGGATGGGCGGCGATGCGCTTGCGGGTTCGCATGACATCGCGGGCGATGGTTAGTTCGTGGGTCGGGGTGCGGATGTCTTTGGTGGCGTCGTGCAGCACGAGGTCTTCGAGATGGACGAGTTCGCCGTCGATCCACAGTGAGGCACAGGCGTCGGCGAAATTTTGCCGCTCAAGGAAGCCCGCGCCGACCGGCGAACGGGCGATGCGCTCGTCCAGACGCGTGAGAGCGGTCCCGGTGTGGCTTTTACTTTGAGGTTTCAAACTGGAAATCGTCATTAGGCTGTTAGAGTTAGGCGTTATTGGTAGGAACGATTATCGCTAACGATTTCGATGAGGCCAGATGTGCCAAATCCATTTCAATATTGCCGATCGACACCTGCCCGTGAATCTACTGAAGCCGATTGGGCGGCTGCGCGCAGGCTCGCGGACCAACTGGATCGCATCCTGGAAGGATACGGTTCGCGCAAATCGGCCATTGACCGCGCTGCTGCGGAATTGAGGCTGTCGTCCCGACAAATATACAATCTCTTGGCCCGATATCGAACCGACAGAACGGTGACCGCGCTCCTGCCGCGCACATCCGGCCCCCGGCGAAAGCGGATCTCGGCGGACGTCGAAGCTATCGTTGCGAGAACTTTGCAGGAGCAGTGGCTCACCCTCGAAGCGCCGCCATTGGCTCCGGTCGTCGCCGAAATCCGCGCGCGCTGCGAGGAGGCAGGCCTGTCCCAGCCATCGTATGTCACTGTCGCGCGCAGGATCCCTGAATTGTTTTCAGCCGAAACGATCGCGAGGAAGCGCTCGGCCAATCCGAAACATTTGTTGCGGCTGAAGCCACGGCCTGGATACATCCATGCAACAAACCCATTAGATGTCTGCCAGATCGACCACACGCCGACGGATGTAAATTTCGTCGAGGTCATCGATGGGGCCGGGGTTTTCGTCGGGCGGGCGTATCTGACACTGGTGACCGACGTTGCCACCCGTGCCATCCTGGGCTTTTGCCTATCGCTGGAAAAACCCTCGGTGCTGTCGGTGGCGCTTTGCCTTGCGCAGGCGATTTGCCCCAAGGATGGCTGGCTCGCATCGCGCGATATTCGCCATGACTGGCCAATGTATGGAAGGCCCCGGCTGCTTGTGGCCGACTCGGCGATGGAGTTCAAGGGGCATGCTTTTCAGCGAGGCTGCGACGAATACGGGATCCGCATTCGATATCGGGATCGCGCTCGGGTTCACCACGGCGGCGTCGTGGAACGGCTTCTAGGAAAGCTGAACGGTGTGTTGGCAACATTACCGGGCACCACGAAACGTTCCGTGGCAGCTCGTGACGAATATCCTGCCGAACACCGTGCCCGCCTCTCATTTTCCGAATTGGAGCGGTGCGTGGTCCTGGCGATCCTGGATCATAATCGCCATCAAAATCCGAAAACGCTGAACATTCCCGTCAAGGAGTGGGAGCAGCGTGCGTCAGGCCACCCTCATATCATCGACGACCAGCACCATGTGCTGCTCTCCTTCTTGCCGGCCGGTCAAAGGCAATTGTCGCCTCAAGGGATCAGTCTGTTCGCGCTGCACTACTATTCGAGTTGGATTGGCAGGCTGGTGCCGGAACGAGATCGGCTCAGTAAGCTCGAAGTGCGATACGATCCCCGCAATATAAGCCAGATCTTTGTTCGCGACCCCGAAACACAAGTGTTTCGGGCAGTGGAGCGGCGAGATGGCGTGGTCGCCAGTATCACACTGTGGGAGCATCGGGCCGAAAGGGCACGGAGGCGCGACTTGAGCGGCCGATCCAGCGTCGAGATCGTCTCGCTGCGCCGGGAAATGACCACGATTGCAAACACCGCCGGGCTTTCAAAGCGCCGGCTGCGCAATGCGGCGCGGGGCATTTATGCCGCGCCCGCGGAAAAACGAATGGCTGAAACATCGGAATCAGTTCCGATACAAACGATCCAGCAAGAGCGGCCAAAGGCCCGACTACAGGTCGAAGACTGGTAGTCGGCTATGGAAGATCACCTCTTCGAACATGTTCGCCCCTTTCTCGACCGCACCATTGAGGAGCGGATCGCGTATATCCGAGCTCCGAGGTGGATCGGGCATCAAGCTGCGATCGAAAGCCATCAGCGGCTATCGGATTTGTTGTCACGCCCTCCTTCACTGCGCACGCAAGGGCTGATGATTGTCGGGCCTTACGCCAATGGCAAGACGATGATCGTCGAACGATTTGCCGTGGATTGCCTGAAGGCCTCCGCAGACCAGAAGGTCTGGATCGTCCAGACCCGGGAAGGTGCAGGACTTGGCCATTTTTACGCCAGCATTCTCCACGCGCTCAACGCGCCGGGCGGCGATGTGTGGACTGTCGGACGCAAAGCGGAGCAGCTCGACCATCTCCTTGCGGCGCTCAGGCCGAAGGTCCTAATCTTTGACGAATTCCACAACGCGCTTAGGGGCCGGCCGCGTGACGTTGAAGCAGTCTTCGCATTTCTGCGTCGCATTGGTCGGCAATACGATATCTCGCCGGTTCTGGTCGGAGAGGTCACGGTTTACGACTACATATGTGCAACCAGCGAGATGGCGAGTCGGTTCGAACTCTTTCCGATTCCGCGCTGGTCGTACGATGAGGCCTACCTGTCATTGTTGGACAGTCTCGAGGCCGCCTTGCCCCTCGCACGCAGCTCGGATCTGTCGGCGGAGCGAAAGGCCCGACACATTCTTGGTCTTTCCGAGGGGCTGATCGGAGAGATCGTCGCGATCCTGACCAAGGCCGCGATTGCAGCAATCCAGGAGGGAGACGAACGTATCACCAGATCCTCCATCGATAACCTGCGGTACATTCCGCTGTCCAAAAGACGGCATGGGCCCATTCGTGAGGCGCTTCTTTGAGCCTGCTTGGGCCGTCACTGATGGTGGTCATTCCGCAGGAGCGCTACCGGGACGTTGTGTATGAACGGTGGCCGGTTAAAGTAGAACCACACGCCGACGAACTCCTGTCGAGCTGGTTACATCGGATCGCTTCTGCCAATGGCGTAGCACCGCGAGATTTTGCGCGCGTTCTTGGACTGCGCCACAGAATGTGGTCTGCCAGGTTCGATTTAAAACTTCAGGACGATGTCTTGGACCAGCTCTCGGAGGGATCTGGAATTCCGAGAGACCGATTGTCGTCAATGGCCTTGCAGCCATGTGATTACAGACACATGCCGCTACCACTGGTCATCAAAGCCCGTCGTGCTGCTTCGACGTGGCTGCAATTCTGTCCTGCGTGCCTCGATTCTGATCAGCCCCCATATTTTCGGAGGGGATGGCGACACTCGACTAGAATCTCCTGCTTTATCCACAGGTGCGGATTACGCGACCGTTGCCCATCGTGCCACCGCGGAATTACTGCCTTCGCTCAGCCACGGCTTGTCGGCCAGCATGTCTGCACCTCTTGCGCTTATGACCTGCGGCGGGCATCCAAGGTGCCGGTGACCATTGAAGCGCAATACTTTGAACAGATAATCAATCGTTCTATCGGTACAGTGGCGAACATCCTGGCGACGAACAATCCGCCGAAATGGCCTTGGCGACAAGATTTGATCGCAGTTCTACCGACTATGTCGGTTTCCAGCCGGATACGCTTGTTCGAGCGCTTCATCCCCGACGACGCCTATCTGGATGAGGGCTTCGTCCTTCCCATTCGGCGGTCGAAGCGGATTATGAAAGATAAAATTGAACCAGCCCGTCAAGCTGCAGCTCGCTGATCGTCGTGGCGGCATTCGCCTCTTCGGAGGCTGGCGCCTATTCTCAGAAATTTTGCGGAGAACAGGCGTGCAATCTCCGCACAGGTTCTGTGCCAGCCTCCCCATCCCACCATATCAGGATAAGGCGTCGCGCTCTCCGACAAGCTCTTCTATCGTTTTGTCCAGCTTACTCTTCTGAAACCCGTCCAGATCGAGACCTTCAACGACGCTATAATCACCGTCCTCGCACATCACAGGTACGCCACACACCAGACCCTCCGGTATGCCATACTGTCCCTGCGATATAACAGCCATCGATGTCCAGCGCCCATCCGTGCCATGCATCCAATCACGCATCTGATCGATCGCTGCATTGGCGGCGGATGCCGCGGACGACGCGCCGCGCGCCTCTATGATGGCGGTGCCACGCCTTGCGATCTCAGGGATCAGCACCTCCTTGTACCAATGGTCGTCGGCGATGGTCTCGGATAAGGGCCTTCCGGCAGCCGTTGCATAGGTCCAGTCGGCAAACATGGTCGGCGAGTGATTGCCCCACACAACGAGCTTGTCGATGTCGCCGACGCCACAGGCGGCCTTGCGCGCCAGTTGGGTCAACGCCCTGTTGTGATCAAGCCGGATCATCGAGCTGACCTGCCTTGGGTTAAAGTCCGGAGCATTGGCGATCAGGATGGAAGCGTTGGTGTTGGCAGGGTTGCCAACCACCAAAATTTTGGCCCGGCGTCCGGCGACTTCGTTGATCGCCCTGCCCTGCACCTTGAAGATCTCTGCATTCGCAGCAAGCAGGTCCCGCCGTTCCATACCCTTTGATCGCGGTCTGGAGCCGACGAGGAACGCCGCATCGACACCTTCGAACGCCTGGCGGGGATCATCCGTCATGACGATGTTGTGCAGCAGCGGAAAGGCGCAGTCTTCCAGTTCCATGACGACGCCGCGTACGGCGTCCTGGGCTTGAGGCAGATCGAGAAGTCGAAGTTCGATCGGCTGCGACTTGCCATAAAGGTCACCATTCGCCAGCCGAAACAGCAGGGAATAGCAGATCTGGCCGGCAGCACCGGTCACAGCGATCTTTTTGGGAGTGGATTGCATGGTCGTTATCTTTCCTGAGACGGTATAGGGTTATTTCGAGGGCGTGGTCCAGCCGGCCTTGGCAAAGATCGCCTTGGCCTCAGGGCCCTGAAGGAATTGCGAAAACGCTTTGGCGTCGGCATTCTTGCCTCCGCGCTCAGTCAGCACGATCCCGGTGTCTCGATAGATGCGATAGTCCGGTTCGACCTCGACGACATCTGCGAGTTTTGGATTGGCGACCTGCCAGATGTTCCAAATGATCCACGCGTCGTAAGACTTGTCCTCGGTCCAGGCTTTTTTGGCTTCGGCACTGTTGGCGGCAAACGTCTTGATATTGGCGCGAAGAGCTTTCACCTTTTCAATGTCGCCGGTTCGTCCGGCCATGTCTTCCCAAAGACCGTTCTGCCCGGCACCATTGACGACAAGCACTTTGTGGCCGGGCTTGAACAGATCGGCGAGGCCGGTGATCTTCTCCGGGTTCCCCGGACGCACCAGGATAGCGGATGGGCGCAGGTAGAGCGGCACGACATCGGCGTCCTTGATCTGGCCGTCCATCGCCTTCACGAAATCCGACATCATCGTCTCGGAGCCGCTGAAGATCAGGTCGGCATTGTCTTTAGCCTTGCCGATCCATTGCGGCGTCGGGCCGGCGGTAACGATAACCTTGTTGTCGGAGCTTTTCTCGAAGGCGGCTGCCGCCTCCTTCATGGCAGGGAGTGGTCCACCGGGACCATAGACGTGGATATCGGCGGCAAGCGTTGGTGCTGTCGTGGCGACAAGAATCGCCGCGCCGGTGATGATGGATTTCAGCATGGTATTTCCTCCGTGTCTGGTAGGAGAAAACTAGCGCCATTCTGCATCAGTTCCATCGCATAATTTTGCTACGAACATTCGGAAAAATCGATTATAACTCGGAGCAGATTCAAGGTTGCTATCTTCATGACCCTCGACCAGTTGCGCATCTTCGCCGAAGTCGCCCGCCAACAGCACATCACCAAGGCTGCCAAAGCGATGAACATGACGCAGTCGGCCGTCAGTGCTGCGGTCATCGCGCTTGAGGAACGGCACGGCGTGGCTTTGTTCGACCGGATCGGTCGTTCTATCGTCCTAAACCAAACCGGAACGATCTTTCTCGAGCATGCACTTCAGGTCTTGGCTGAAGCGAAAGCCGCCGAGTCTGCGCTAAGCGACCTTGCCGGACTTTTGCGCGGGGAATTGTCTGTTATGGCGAGCCAGACTGTTGGCGCCTATTGGCTGCCTTCCAGGCTTGCGACTTTCCACGCACGCTATCCTGGTCTCGGTCTCGACGTCAGGATCGGCAATACCGAGGCGGTAGGCGACGCGGTTGAGGCAGGGCGGGTTGAGCTCGGCGTTGTAGAGGGCGCGGTCGACAGACCGGCCTTGTCGTCGCGCATGATCGCCACGGATGAGATGATCCTCGTCGTGTCGCCAACTCATCCATGGGCCAAAGGCAAAAAGCTCGGAAAGGCCGATTTTGAAGACGCGACATGGGTTCTTCGCGAGCCCGGATCGGGAACACGGCTCGCCTTCGAGACGATGATGACGAAAGAGAAATTGAAGCTGCAGGCGTTGAACGTTGCAATTGTCCTGCCCGGAAACGAGGCCGTGCTCGGCGCAGTCGAGGCCGGCATGGGGGCAACACTGACATCGCGAAGTGCTGCCCAGACCGAACTCAACAGCGGCCTGCTGGTCGAGGCCAATGCTTCTCCGCTTCCGCGGCCATTCTTCCTGCTCCGGCATAAGGAGCGGTATCGCTCCAAGGCGGCCGATGCGTTCGAAGCCCTGTTGTCGGAATAGACACGATGACCTATCGCGGACCTGATACGCTCTGGCACGAGCATCGACGCGAGAAGCGGTTGGCCGCGCTTGACAGCGCGCATATGCAGCCATTGAACGCCTTCCGGGAGCACCTTCAGCTCAACTCCGACCGGGATATGCCGAACTTCGATCCATACGATGGCGGTATCAGCGCAAGACTGCTGATCCTTTTGGAGACGCCTGGACCAAGTCCGGTCGAACGCGGCCGGCGTTTCGTTTCGATCGATAACCCGACCGGCACGGCGAAGAACCTGCGCACGGCGCTGACTGGCGCAGGGATATCGCGCCGAGACATCGTTCTGTGGAATACAGTCCCGTGGGTCCGCGCAACCCGAGGCTCGATCGTGGCCAGCGAGCGGCGCGAGGGCATCATGGGACTTGCAGGCCTTCTGCCGCTGCTGCCGAACCTACGTGTCGCCATCCTGGCGGGCGCGGTGGCGAGCGGTGCTGAAGGGGTACTGGTGGATGCCGGCATCGAGGTGATACTCTGCCCCCATCCGAGCCCGACGCTGATCAATACCTCGCCGACGCTGCGCGACCGCCTTCACGCGGCTTTCGAAGCTGCCGCCGCAAAACTCGATCAATCGAAAACGGCGATCGAAATATCCTGAACTATGCGTTGGAACTGATCGATGTACCCTCGTATTTTCTCCTCAACGATCAGGAGAAATTCGATGCACAAGGTTGTTGCCTTCAAGAGGCCGGTCACGCCAGCCCCGGACGTTCCTATGCAGGGCTACGTCATACGAAATTTTACGCCAAATTGGTTCGCGACCACGATGGGCACCGGCATCCTTTCGGTCGCTCTCGCACAGTTTCCTGGGCATCCGTGGCTTTTCGCGATGGGTCAGGCGCTTTGGCTCTTCAATATCCTGCTATTTGCCACCTGCACAACGCTCTACACGGCACGCTGGCTGCTCTATTTTCATGAGGCAAGCCGCGTCTTCTCGCATTCTGTCGTGTCGATGTTTTTTGGCTGCATCCCGATGGGACTGGCCACGATTATAAATGGCTTCCTGATCTACGGCATCCCGCATATCGGCGACACGGCGGTGGCAATCGCAACGACGCTCTGGTGGATCGACGTCACACTGTCGCTGGCCTGCGGTCTTGCAATCCCGTTCATGATGTTTACGCGCCAATCCCACTCGATTGACCAAATGACAGCGGTCTGGCTGCTGCCGATCGTGGCGAGCGAGGTGGCGGCCGTCAGCGGTGGCCTGCTTTTGCCCCACATCGCCGACGCTCAAACGCAGTTGACGGTGCTGATGACCAGCCTGGTCCTATGGGCCTGCTCGGTTCCGCTGGCCATGAGCGTGCTCGTGATCCTTTTCCTGCGCATGGCGGTCCACAAGCTTCCGCATGTCAACATGGCCGCCTCGAGCTGGCTGGCTCTCGGCCCGATCGGAACCGGTGCCCTTGGTCTTCTCGTCATGAGCCAGACCGGACCCGCCGTGTTGTCGGCGAATGGATTGGCGAGCGTTGCTCCGGCCTTCGGTGGTGCCAGCTTCCTCGGCGCGATCCTCCTGTGGGGCTACGGCATCTGGTGGCTGGCGACTGCTGTCCTGATCACCCTGCGCTACCTTCGCGAGGGCCTGCCATTCAATATCGGCTGGTGGGGCTATACCTTCCCGCTTGGCGTGTTTGCCGTCGCCACACTTCGTCTCTCAACGATGGTGCCGATGTCGTCTATCGCGATCTTTGGCGCGGTTCTTGTTACTGCACTTGTCTGCATGTGGCTGCTGGTCGCGGCCAAGACGATCAAGGGCACTCTTGACCGCTCGCTCTTCGTCTCGCCCTGCCTCAAGGCCGACTGATGATCGAAACACTCCGGCATTGCTCATGCCGGAGTGTTTTTTCTCGTAACCGAACAGGAGAAGACATGACGTTTCGTATGATGGCCGTGATCGTCGGCATTGCTTTGGGATGCGTGACATCGGCCAAGGCCGAACCCGTGCAGGATTTGATGAACCCGGCCGTATTCCAAGACAGCTTCGTTGGCGAGAAGACCGCTCCAGTGACGCTTGTCGTCTATTCCTCCCCAACCTGCAGCCACTGCATCGACTTCCATGAACGAGACCTGCCGAAACTGCATGATACATATGTCGCATCGGGTAAGTTGAAGATCGCTTACCGGCCCTTCGTGCGAAACTCGGTGGATGCCGTTATCTTCATGCTGGCGAATGCGCGGGGCCGAGACAAATTCGACGAGACGGTATCGTCCTTCATGACGAAATTCGATGAGATTGCCGGCGCCGCCAATGCCGAGGATGCATTGCGCGAGATCGCCGCTAGCATGGGCATCGACCGCGCGGGTTTCGATCGCGCTGTCGCCGATCAGGCCTATCTCGACAAGCTCAATGCTGCGACAACCGAAGCGAACAAAAAATTCGGAGTCGCCGGCACGCCATCGTTTTTCGTCAACGGCCACCAGGTTCGGATTGAAATGAGTTTCAACGAGGTCGCCAAAGCAGTCATGAAAGCCACCGCCAGCCTGGAGTGAAACCAAAATCTGAGAGTGGCGGAATTCCCTGTGGGAAGTTTTCCTACGATCGACCAGGCTGGTTTTCCTCTGAAAAGACGGACGACTGGGCGCCGTCGTCGAACGGCTTAGAATGTGTGCTTTTTCGCCCTGTTCCAACCGACTGTTCATTCTCCATACCGTAATCCGCTGCGGGTATCGCCCTCAGACATCGTTCACAGGCAGATTGGATCCGCCGCGCGTGATCCTCTTGGCGGCATATGAGCAAGCAGTATTTCGGCACGCTTCGTGTCAAGATACGCCTTCCATAATTCTTAGCGCAGACCGGCAAGTACCGCGCGTGCCAACCGCTCACGCCGACGTGAGAACAAATACGGATGAGCAATGGAATAAACGGCGACCCACAGCGTTCTTATCCACTCAAGCCAAAAGGATTTTGCCATGCGCGTCTACAGTTTCATACTTGTTGCCAGTTTCGTCTTTGTGGGAAGTGCATCTGCTGAGCAGTCCCACGACCACCATCCGGCGATGAGCATGGAAGATAGCGGCACTTCCACTGCGTTCTCCAAAAGCATGAAGGTCGCCATGGACAAAATGCATGCCGGCATGATGGCGGTCCCCGAAACAGGCAATCCAGACCACGATTTTCTGGCGCAAATGATCCCGCATCACCAGGGCGCCATCGACATGGCCAAGGCTGTGTTGCTCACCACCAAAGATCCGCAGATCCGAAACCTCGCCCAGTCGATCATTACAGAGCAGGCTTACGAAATTCAGTTGATGAATTCGATGCTCACACAACAGCGCGGCTCCGTCGCCGCCAACCCGGAGACTTCGAAATGACACGTTCCGCAGCCCTGCTGATCGCCCTGATGGCGAGCACGCCAGCCTTTGCCCTGCCCGAATCCAAGGACCGGGTCTATGCTGCTGACCAGAACAGCAACACCGTATCTGTCATCGATCCATCGACCAACACGCTTCTCGGCCTGATCAAGCTCGGCGACCCACGCCCGAATGTCTTGAGCCCGCTTTACAAGGGTGAGGTCAACGTCCACGGCCTTGGCTTCTCGCCGGATCACCGTACCATCGTCGCCGTCTCGACGGTGACCAATTCCGTGACCTTCATCGATACCGCGACAAACAAGATCAAAGGTGTCGCCTATATCGGCCGCAACCCGCACGAGGCCTTCTTCACGCCGGATGGCAAACACGTCTGGGCAACCGTGCGTGGCGAGGATTACCTTTCGGTCATTGATGCGAAGACATTCAAGGAGACCGATCGCATCAAGACCGAGAGCGGTCCCGGCATGACGATCTTTACGCCAGACGGCAAGCGCGCCTTTGTGGCCAACAGCTTCAATCCGGTCGTTCAGGTGTTCGATGTCGCGTCGAAAAAGCTGCTCGCATCCATTCCGGTGGTCTCCCCATTCTCACCGTTCATTCAGGTGACACCAGATGGAAAGGAAGCCTGGCTAACCCACAAGGATGTCGGCAAGGTGACGCGGATTGATACCAAGACATTGAAAGTCAAGGGCGTGATCGATAGCGGTCCGATCACCAACCATCTGGCGTTCGCCAAAACATCCGCCGGAACATTGGCTTATGTGACCATCGGCGGCGAGAACGTCGTAAAAGTCTACACGCTGAACGACGAGGCCAAGCTGATAGCCACCATTCCCGTCGGTGCCTTGCCGCACGGTGTCTGGGGTTCGGGCGACGGCAGCCGCGTCTTTGTTGGCCTCGAAAATGGCGACGCGGTGGACGTGATCGACACTCAGAAGAATGAGAAGATCGCCCATATCCCCTCAGGCCAGGCCCCACAAGCGCTGATCTACGTTCCGGATGCGGTCCCGACAGGCGATGGCCGCCAAAACCTTGAACCACGCAAGGACATGCCGGAGAACATCACACTTATGCTGAAGCCTGCCGCAGATGCGCAAGGCGGCGGAATGGTCGTCTCGCGCAATCTTGGCCTGATCGATATCGTAGATCTCAGCGTTTCGAAATTGAAGCCGGACACGGCTTATGCGCTGTTGTTCGAAGGTCAGCCGGAACCGATCGTGGCGTTCAAGACAGATGCCAAAGGTGCCGCGATGGCATCTGCCACCAGTCCGACCCGCTCCATCGTTAAACCGGGCGAAGCCTCCAAGACACCTAAGGTTATCCTCGTTGAGGGAACAGAACCGCTAGCAAATGCGGTCTTGCAGAGCAACTAACAGTTTGGCTACCTGTTACGGGCAACCCCAAAACAAGTTGACTGCGGCGTTCTTACAATGCCGCAGTCATTTTTGACACCGCACTGAGATTGACCGGATTCAAATCATTCCTTGATAGATCGCAGTTGCGATCGGAAGGAGCTTTGCCCGATCGACCGAGGCGGATACCGCGAAATCGAACCCCTGATCCACCCAGACAAAACTGGACACGCCGTTTTTCTCTTCAAACGTGAACGCTGTCTGCGCTGATTGGCCGGCGCGTAGATAAACGGCCAGCCTCTCGCCTTTGTCATCCTCGTACATGAGTTGTGCAGCCGCAGCGCCACCGCCCGGAAGGACGCGTCCGCCGAGCAGCTTATACCCGAATGCCGAAAGGTTCGGTGGCGTCAGTGCCCGGCCGGATCGCTTCGACAGCCATGTGACCAGATGTGCCTCGTCATCCGCTCCAACTTCGACCGGATGGGCTACTTCGACCACGAAGGTCCGATAGGCGTCAGATGCATTCGCGGCAAAACCCGCCTCGGACAATCGCGCTGCGTTGATTTGCACGCCTTCAGGCTTTAGCCACCAGCCACCGGCCAGGCCTATTCCCAGGAAGATGCAAGCGGTCATGGCGGAGCGATACCAGCCTTGTCTTCGCAAAGCTGCGTTGGACTGAAGGTTGGCGATGCGCAGCCGCGCTGGAATGGGCTCTGCGAATTTTTCAGACAGCCGCACACGCAAAGCTTCCCGGTCCGCAAGCTGTTGCGTGACCCTTGCGCTCACTTCAGGATGACCAGCAAGATAGGCGTCGACAAGCGCCTGACGGTCAGGCGGCAGCTTTCCGTCAATGTAAGCCTGAAGATCATCTTCGCCGATCGGCGAACCGGTGTTCATCATTTTACCCTTCGCAAGGTCACGGGCGTCTTGTTGTCTAGGATAGATCGGAATTTCTGCCTGGCGCGCGACAGCCGCGACATCACGGTTCCTACCGGCACACCAATGACGGCAGCAGCCTGCTCATAGGACAGATCCTCGACGCCAACCAGAAGCAGAAGCGATTTTTGATCGTCGGAAAGCCTATCGAGCGCTTCGAGTATATCGCGCACGGCAATGCCATGATCCTGATCGGCTGGCGATCCGGGGAGCATAACGGTATCGAGGTCGTGGTGTGGACCCCGGCGCTGGGATTGGCGTCCAGCCGAGATGTGCAGGTTTCGCATGATGGTAAACAGCCATGCCCGCAGGTCACCATCAGTCCGGCGCAGATACCAGCGCGATATCGCACGCTCAAGGCAATCCTGCACGAGATCGTCGGCGCGGTTGTGATCACGCAGAAGCGCGAAGGCATAGCGTCGCAATGCCGGTATTTCAGCCTCCAGTCGCATCGCCATTGTCGACATCATCAGCCCTTCGGATCGGTGGCCACACCGGCGAAGCCGGCATGGCCACCCGTCGCCTTACTTTGCAGGCGGGTTGACCTGCCAGATTTCGTCGACAAGTTTTCCGTCACGATAGGTCATGATGTAAAGAACGGGAACCTTGTTCTTGCCGGCAAAGACAACATTCGCGGCAACGGTCGCGCCCTTGGGATTGGCTGCCTCCCAGAGTTCACCGACTGTGGCGGTCTGTTCGCCCTGTGCCGTCGAGAATTTGGCCCAGACTTCCGCAATCGCCTTTTCCGACGCATAAGTGCCGTCGAGCGGACCACCAATCCAGGCAAGGGAAGGATCCTTGCCGTAGTCTTTGGTGATTGTCGCGACATCGCCCTTGGCAATCGCTTCGATACGGGTCTTGGCCATGTCCATGGCAGGGCCAGCAAGGGCTGCACCGGTAGACATGAGAAAAGCGAGCGGCAGAGCCATCAGAACTGTTTTGCGCATAGTGTGATCTCCTTGTTGAAATGACAGCAGAGAGACGCTGGCAATCACGCGTTATTCCACCCGGCAGCAAAATAATTTTTCACTCTTTCACTGCGCTCAAGGATATGGAACTCTTTTTTGCTTGTAGAACGGCTTCCTTGGGCGAAGTTCCACATGAAGATGCGTCGTATTTGGGCCTAATGGCTAAGAAAAGCGGGCAAACTTGTGTGGTCCATCACTGTCTTCGTGGCCCCGCCAAAGACGGCCTCAAGAAATGCGCCATGACGGTAGGCGCCCATCAAAAGTGTATCGGCACCGCCCCTATTGGCCTTTTCCAGAAATTCGTCGGCGTTTTTCGCCACGGAGGTCTGCAGCCGCCCTGTCCCGCTGACATGCAGTGACTGAATGAACCCAACCGCCTCTGGGACTTCGTTCTCGTGTGCTGCGAGAATTACCAATGTATCAGCAGCGCGGAGCCAAGCTCTGGCCTTTTGAAGGCAAGAACGTATTTCGTCATCGTCCCTCCAGAAAATGGCAATCGAGCGGCCGAAAGAAACCGCAGTTCCGTTAGTATCCGGCGTAAAAACCACCAGCCTATGATGATCGAAGAGCGCCGCATGCAGGGCGTCGCCGCCGTCCATCGATTGCGGGCGGGCGATGGTCACCAGATCGGCCGATCCGAGATGATTGCGGACACCGTCTTCTTCTCCACCATCAGCTTCCACCCACTCGACCTTGGCGCCAGCCGGCGACGGTTCACGCCCTGCCGACCACTCCTCGAAGATCTTTCTGACCTCGTTCCGTCGCTGAGAGGCCGTGCCCTCATCGCGGATCCGCATTTCCTGCATGTCGACTTCCTCTACACTGCCTCCGATCTTGGCGGGATCGACGCAAACATGGAGCGCCGTGATTGTTGATCCCGGTTCGACCGCTGATGCAGCGTCGGCGATCAGCAGGCTGGAAAGGGCTGTTTTAGGATGTGGGATGAGCGCAACAACGTGCATGGTGTTCCTCCTGATTCAGATTTCCTGCGACGCAGCTTCTGCGTCCCGTTCGTCTCGTGTTCGAAATGAGCGATACCGCCATCGCCCATCCGTCGGCTCCCATCGCCTCCACACGACTTCCAGCCAGAATATACGATCATCCTCTGGTAGAACTGCGTGCCACGCGTACCAGACCTGCCAGATGGGGAGACGGAGTGGGTTCGACATCTGGTCTGCTCTAGGCGCGGTAAGCGACGAGGACAGCGCCGCAGGCAATCAGGCAGACGCCAAGCCAATTGGGGAGCGACAGACGCTCCCCCAGAAAGAGTACGGCAAAGATTGCGACAAAGACGACACTGAGCTTGTCGATCGGCGCAACGCGTGCGGCATCACCGAGTTTCAACGCCCGGAAATAGCAGATCCACGACGCGCCGGTTGCCAGGCCCGATAGAACAAGGAAACTCCAGCTACGGCCGGACACCGTACCCGGCGATTGCCAGTTTCCGGTGACATAGACCATCATCCCGGCGGCGGCCAGAATGACGATCGTGCGAATGAAAGTCGCGAAATCGGAATTGACGTTTTCGACCCCGACTTTTGCGAAGATAGCCGTCATTGCCGCAAAGCCAGCCGACAATAGCGCCCAGAAGGGCCAGCCAAGAAGAATACTTTTCATGCCGTTTGACCTCCAACCATACCACGCACCAGCGCCATGCCAGCGAACACTGCAATGAATGCCAGGATGACAGAAGCGCTGGCGTAGAGGATGGCGGCGCTAGTCTCTCCCCTTTCCCAAAGCCCTACAGCATCCAGCGAAAACGTCGAGAAGGTCGTAAAACCGCCAAGAATGCCGGTTGTCAGAAACAACCGCAGTTCCTGCGGCAGCCCGGTTCGCATGACAAAAATCTCCGTCAGGATACCCATCAGCAATGACCCGATGATATTGATCGATAAGGTTGCCCATGGAAAACCAAGTCCGAGCAGATGGGCCACTATAAGGTTCACACCATGGCGGACGGCACCACCGACGCCTGCATCCAGAAATACGATGACAAATCCCATGATCGCTTCCTCAGAACGTGCTGGATGACGACAAGCGACCCGACAGCGCGTCTTGCGCCGCAATCTCTTCACCCAGGACTTCCCACTGCTCGATATGCTTGTAGATGACCACCTTGCGGCATAGCAACTCACCGTGCGTCCGGCAGAAGGTCTCGAGATCCTGCTTCGGCGCGATCAGTTCGACGCACATGGTGAGATTGGGGTTCTGGATCTCCACACCTTCTGACTGCATCTTGCCGTGGTTGCTGTATCCGAACGTCGTGTGATGAGCGACCGCATTGATGATCCCTGCCGCTTTCGCCTGGATCACAAGTTCACGATAGAGCGGCTTGCTGCCGAACCAGCGCTTAGCCGCCTTCACTTTCTCCCCAGGGCGAAGATAGATGCGCACCATGCCGAATTCGCGTGAGGAGACGGTGTGGGTCATGACGATAGGCCTTTCGGTCAGATTGGAGTGAATGGAGAGGGAATTTGCATGCGTTGCCACAGGCGCGGGCGTTCTGCCGCCCTTCGTGCGGATCGCGCGCACCGGAACACCGGTCGGCAGGTCCGAACCAGCCGATTTGACGACGCCGATACGCTGAGACAAATAGATGCTCGAATGGCCGCTGAAGAGGTAAGCGAGAAAGCAGGCGGTGGCGATATAGACGCCATGGGTGGCCCCGAAGAGTTCAATCCCCATGACCATGCAGGCAAGTGGCGTGTTCGTTGCGCCAGCAAAGACGGCGACGAAGCCAAGTCCCGCCATCAAATCGACCGGGGCGCCGAGAAGCCCGCCGAGCGCACTGCCAAGCCCTGCACCGATGAAAAACAGCGGCGTCACCTCACCACCCTTGAAGCCGGCCGAGAGTGTGATGATCGTGAACAGTGCCTTCCACAACCAGCTCCAGTAATCGACGTGATCAGGGCGGAAGAAGCCGAGAATGGTCGGGTCCGCCGGATCAGGCGACCAGACCCCCAAGCCGAGATAGGCTCGAGTTCCAAGAAGATAGGTCAGGCCGATCAGGACCAGCCCTGCGAGGACGGGCCTTAGCGGCGCGTACCTGATCACCTTTTTCAAGAGGGCCGACAGATCGTGGCTGGCCTCGGCAAAGAGATGGGCGACCAACCCGAATATCACCCCTGCCAGAGAGACTTTCGCCAGTAGCCAACCGTCGAGATTGAAGGCGCCGCCGATATCGAAATTGGACAGATAGGCGATATGATACTGGATATGACCGATTCCCCAGGCATGACAGGTCCAGTCGGCCAAGATGGCCGCCATCAGAGCAGGCAGAAGGGCCTCATATTGCATGCGCCCGATGGTCAGCACCTCCAGCGCAAAGATCGCGCCGGCGATCGGCGTTCCGAAGACTGCCCCAAACCCTGCCGCGATACCTGCCATCAGCAGGATGCGGATGTCGGCGGTTGATAGCTTGAACAGTTTGGCTAAGGCGCTGGCGATACTACCGCCCAGCTGAACCGCCGTTCCTTCGCGTCCGGCCGACCCTCCGACAAGATGGGTGAGTACAGTCGAGACGAGGACGAAGGGCGCCATGCGTAGCGGCACGCCGCCACCTGGCTCATGGATCTGGTCGACGATAAGATTGTTGCCGGCCTCAGCCGTCCCGCCGAAGCGCCCGTAGGCCCAGACCATGGCAAAACCGGCGATCGGCATCAGAAAGATCAGCCAGGGATAGGCGAAGCGCAGTTCCGTGGCGCGATCGAGGCTCCAGAGGAAAAAGGCGACAAGGGACCCGACAATCATCGCCATCGGGACGGTGACCGCAACCCATTTGCCGATGCTCTGGATTTGCTGAAGGCGCAGGCTGGAAAACTGACGGATCATCACGCGAGCGCTCCAGAAAAAGCGCACGCCACAACGACGATCGAATTCGATAGTTGGTAATCTGACACAACTCTACCCCTCTGCCGGCTGCGGCAAGTTGAGTAGGAGTCATCAGCTTCATCCTGCGAAGCGGTTCGGCCACCATGGCCAGGCAGAATCCATTACCGGAAACTTGAGTAGATGAAGTCTGGTGCCGCGTCAACATGGCCGAAGCTGCAGCGGCAGCCGGAAAGGCGCGGATCAGATGCTAGCCGCTTGTCATGCGACGCAGGACATCTGTCCGGAAATAAAAATGCTGTGCCAAAGCACCAACGGCGTGCGCAGCGATCGTCGCCCGCAGGATCGCCTTCAATACCTGTGAAGTGCGCAATGCGGTACCAAGCCGAAAGCTGTCAATCTTCCAACATGTCGTCCCCGATGGCCGGGTCAGTATCCACCGAGCCACCCTGCTTACTTAAGAGACCAGCGTCTTCCAGCGCCTCGATATTTGGCAGGTCCCGCAATGTCTCCATGCCAAAGGCCGAGAGGAAATATGGCGTCGTGACATAGGTATATGGGGCGCCCGGAGTGGGGCTCCGTGGGCCGGAGCCGATAAAACCTGCTCCACGCAAACCGCCGATCGTATCGCGGCTGACGTCCTTGCCAAATATCTTTGACAACTCACCGCGCGTGATTGGCTGGTAATATCCGACAGCCATCAGCACCATCGCCTCAAATTCAGACAACGCTGCCACACCGCCTCGCGGAGGCGCGGACGAAGCACGGATCGTCTCGGCAAACCTTGGTCGGCTCCGGTGTTGCCACCCGCCTGCGACCGAGACCAGTTCATAAGGGCGATCTCGCAGCTCTCCGACCAGGTCGTCGATCAGCAGGTCGATGCTGCAGTCTTTGCCGACCACCCGCGCCAGAGTCTCGCGGCTGACCGGCTCGGAGGACGCAAAGATGACCGCCTCGACCCGCATCATCCATTCCCGCCAGCGCATTTCCGACGGCAAGTCCAGGAGCTCGCGATCATACAGGATCTCCTGCTTGCGTTCCTCGGCTTTACGGCGGGGTTTGGCTGCGCGCGCTCCTGCCATTGTCACAATCCAAATATTCGGAAGGAGGACCGGCCCGAGAGCTCGCGTATCGCCTCAAAGCCTTCGAGCCGCTCGAACAGCCGGCTTGCCGCCCATCGTGACAGGCTGGCCCCGGCTGCCGAAGCGGATACAGCGTCTTCGTTCAACAGCCGACGGATGACCGGTTCAGCTCCTCTGGTCCTGACTTTGGCTGCGATGGCCAACAAACGGCTAGCGCGGCGATCGATCTCCGCAGCGGAACGAAGTGCCAGTTCGGCGCCATCGACAATCGCCATGCAGATCGCTTTCGAATAGGTTGACTCACCCGGCTTGACGCGACCCCGGCCACCGATGGTGCGGAAAGCTGGGCCAAAGCGCTCGGGTAGCACCAGGGGAACTGGTTGAGACCAGTTCAGCTTCTGAGCCAGCACCATCTCGCCCAGACCAAGTGCTAACACTTCTGCGTCCGGGCGAGCCGTAGAAATCGCCATTATAAGGTCCGCCACCGCGAAAGGTGCCGAACGCCCGGACTGGATGGCAGAATCAACGAGATCAGGGACCGAGGCAAGATTGTCGTCCCACCGGATCGATAGAAGCGTGGCCAATTCCTTTATAAACGATGTGCCCGGCATGCCGATCCGGCGGGATAGCATTCGTGTGGCCAAAAACAGCTTCCCGGCAGGACCGGGATCACCGTCCGCGGGCGTCAACAAAACGGCGTCCCGCAGCGCGGGCTCTTCCTCGTTGCGACCGAGCATCCTGGCCGCGACGGCGGCTGACTTGAGAGCAAGACGATCACGCCAGCAGCCTATCCATGGTGTATTCGAACGGATCAAATCGTCGAGTGATTTCAGCGCGATACCTGCGGCGAAAGCAGCATCCCGCTCGTCAATGTCACGGCCACGCGCCAGCGCCCAGCTTGGGAGGTGGCCGGGCCATGTGGAGGTGGCAGAGGACGCAGATGTGATCGAATCCATGCGCAGCAGCATAAATCAGATGTGCGGTTTTTGCTAGTTTTTTCCTAATAAACCGCACAGCCTGTCGCGAAGATAAAACGTCCGATAATGTTGCATTATCGGACGTTTTGCTCATTATAGAGAAATGGCCCAGATCATCGAGCAAAACAGCGAAAATCACGTCGAGGAAACCGCAGCGCCGTCTCTCAGCACGGCGGCAGAGCATGATGTTTCCGTGCCGCAGGTGTCGGGCGATAGGCCACTCCCCTCTCTCGCCGGCGACGATCATCCACCAGCCCATCTTGCAAGCCTCGCCGACCGGGCTCGGACCTATCTCGAGGCGGCGAGTTCCGCCAACACCCGTAAAGCCTATACTTCCGACTGGAAGCACTTTTCCGCCTGGTGCCGCCGGTCCGGCCTCACCCCCCTTCCCCCGCATCCGCAGACCGTAGGGCTTTATATCACGGCCTGCGCGTCGGGTGCGGCCGAGCGGGGGATGAAGGCGAATTCAGTCTCAACCATCGAAAGGCGTCTTTCGTCGCTGTCGTGGAACTATGCCCAGCGCGGACTCGTGCTTGACCGAAAAGACCGGCACATCGCCACCGTGATGGCCGGTATCCGCAACAGCCATGCGCGGCCGCCGGTCCAGAAGGAAGCGATCATGGCGGAAGATATCATCGCCATGGTCGAGACGCTCGATCGCGGTACACTGCGCGGCCTGCGGGATCGGGCCATGTTGCTCATCGGCTTTGCTGGAGGTCTTCGCCGCTCCGAGATCGTTGGCCTCGACCTGAAGGCAGACCAGACTGAGGACGGTCGTGGTTGGATCGAAATCCTCGATAAGGGCATGCTGATTACGCTGCGCGGTAAAACCGGATGGCGAGAGGTCGAAGTCGGTCGCGGCTCGGCCGATGCGACCTGCCCGGTCGCGGCAATCGAGACCTGGATCAAGTTCGCCAAGCTGGCTCATGGCCCCCTGTTCCGCCGTGTGACGGGGCAAGGGAAGGCTGTCGTATCGGAGCGGCTGAACGACAAGGAAGTGGCCCGGCTGGTGAAACGCACCGCAATGGCCGCAGGCGTTCGTGGCGATCTCAGCGAAATTGAACGCGCTTTCAAGTTCTCCGGCCACTCCCTTCGCGCGGGTCTCGCCTCCTCGGCCGAGGTCGATGAGCGTTATGTGCAAAAACAGCTCGGCCATGCTTCCGCGGAAATGACCCGCAGATATCAACGCCGGCGGGATCGCTTCCGCGTGAATCTCACCAAGGCATCGGGGCTTTAGGTGGCCCTCCCCTACTCTGACCCGAAGGAATGCGGTGTTCTTGCAGTGAGAACCCCGTCACAGCCCTCGGCTTGGTATCGGAAGTCCGAGTATATCATGGGACCGCTGATTGCAATCGAGCTTTTAACCTAGACTCTGCGCTCTCAGGCTGCCAGTCGCTGATCCTGCCCGCGCCCTAGCTAAACACTTTGAGCATTCTCTACCAACTGCCAACCCTTGCTGGTTGCGACATAAATCTCACCGGTATATCTGCCGTTTGAGCGGGTTTTGTCGATCAAGCAAGCCGCGCACCAGTTTCCAGAAAGCCCTCCTCGGAACGAAGCGTCGGCCATGTAGCGTAGGTGTGCAAATTGGCGGCCACAGTGGTCACAACCGTTGGGTAGGGAGTCCAACCAAAACTCATTCGTGAGGGTCGCATGCGTGATCGATATTAGTTGATCCAGATACGTCTCGGCCTGAATAATCTTCTTATGATGGAAGCCCGCGATGGCCTTTTCGAATCCTGTGTCCGTTTCACCAAAAAACCGGGCTAATTCGGCCACGGCGTCACTGGCATATATCACGAAGTCCGGAAGCCCTTCTTTCGCTGATTGCACGACCATTTCTTGCCCTTGTAGGCGAACACGATGAAAGCTCCTTTCGGATGTCTTTCCGATCGAATAGCGCAGGCCGAGATCCGACATGACATCCATGTTTCGTAGTCGATGCGAGCCCCGATATTTCTCCGACGTATAGTTTCGCGCCTCATTACCAAAGTGACGACGTACGACGGATCGAACATCTACCTGTGCTCCGTCCCATTCGAGAAAGCCCACAAACTTCTCGCGATAGGTCAGGAAATCGATCTCGCATCGCAGTGCAGGGGTGTATAGGCTCGCCTCGTAGTGCTCCGCCGCCAGAACTCGGAGAATATCGTCATTACTGTAGATCTGAAGCCTTATTACCGCCGGACCGCGTGAGCTAGCATACTCGAAGAGTTCACGCAGAGTTGCATGCCATTCGTTGTTGAATTGAAGCGCACGCTTTGCCGCTGCGGCTAGTTCCCCCATTTGTGCGTTCGATTCGGTCGTAGCAACAATGTCGAGTTCATTGTATGAATCCGTCACGACGAGTTCTTTGATTAGGTGTGCGTCATCCAATAATAAGTCGACGAACCTACCATACCGCTTGATTTCAGCATTCTGGACACGGGCCTCTGTAAACCATTCGCCTGCTCTTTCCGGGTACGAGATCGTCGAAGCGACTGATCTTAATCCCGCATGAACTACATCGAAACCAGGTTCATACATCTGATCAGCCGCAGCCGCTTCTTGGTCGAACTCGAGGGCATAGCTTTCGACGTGATCCTTGACTTCGCGAAATGTCTCTCGCGAGACCCGTTTCTCGAGATGCCTCAAATAAAACTGTTTCGATTTTTGCTGCTGTGCAAAATACAGGTAGTGCATTTCATCTGCCTGTTCTTTGGAGCAGATCAAGATGAAATCATCAATGCCGCTAGCGCTCATGTGGCTTGCGACAAGTGGAATGGCTCGATCAATGTCAGATCGAAACCTAAATTGCCATAGGTAATGCCTTCGACAAAACCGGCGATTCGAAATACGCGGAACCGCTTCGACTTTTTCAACGCGTACGAGATTCTCGCTCCCCAGTACAATACGACCAGCCGAGACGTCATAGGAGCAATTCTGTATCCACTCAGAAAATGGAACTCGCAGATCCTCCCAATCCGCTGATAGAAGAATAAAACGGTACTCTCTTTCCTTCAGCAGAAACTTGTGTCGGAGCAGGGCCGCATATTTGATGAGTTCGTGCACCGCATCACGCGAAGCATTTCGTGTCCTTTTGATCTCAATGATCACATACTCACCCCGCGGTCCAACCGCGAAGATATCGAGAAATCCGTCTGACCCGTTTGGGTTCTTGAGGTGGTGTTCTTTTCCAAGAGATTTCAAGCCCGGTTCTATCAGATCCAAATTCTCCATCAGGTAGTCTCGAATTTGGTCCTCATTTAGCCCGAGCATACTCGCCTCCTGAAACCACGTTAGTTTGCCTATTACTACCGGCACAACCGTTACAGAACAGCGAACATCATTGTTGAAGGTTGACCGACTAGAGCGCCCCACTCATTGATTTGTTCGAATCCTCCACAAGTTGCCAGCCGGAAACTTTGCCATTTTCCTATTTCAATTCATTAGCGGTAGGTTCGAATTTAATCGTCGGATTCTGCATCCCGCTGCGGGTGGATAGCACTCGCTTCATTCGCCATTAACTTTGGCTGGCCCCAGGCCACTTGGTACCACAGTAGCCGCCTGGTCTAAGATAAGTCAGCGAGACGAAAATGACCCCCTCCCGTAACCCTCGAAAAGAGTTCAAACCAACGCGCCCATTACCGCCAGATCACATAACTTTCGCTTGATCAGAACAACGATCTCATCGGTGTCGGTGAGTGCTAGGATTTCTGGCGCTGATATCACAATCAGCCGCCTCTTTTCCCTAAGCGCATCTGCGACGATCTTGTGCGCGGCTGTAAGGTCTCCTCCGTGGCCCGTGATGCCGCGGGTAGCAATAAGGATGCCGAACTCCATGCCACGATTGCGCAGCTTGGTGTCGAACCAATTCACTTCCCCACTCCCGACCCGTGAGGACCAATTTTTACACTCGACGAGGATGATGTCCGGTAAGAACGGTAACCCCAGCGGGCTCTTCTCATTCCAAAACGCTACGTCGATTTCCTCTGTATCGAAGACGTTCATCACGTTACGGCGGGTAATCGAAACACCGGGAACAAGGCCAAAAAGGTAGCAAACCAAATCTTCCAGCGCACGACCCTGCTCGGTGGTCGTCGCCGCATTCTCGCCTGCGTCCAGATATCCTTGTACTGCTTGCGGATCGATCGCGGCCATCAGATCTGTCCGTGGACGCGCCGATTTCGGAGACCGCGAACCACATCAGTGAATGGAACCCCTCGCATTTCGCCCAGTAAGTCTTTCATTGATATCACGAGAACGGTTGGGTTCGCCGCCCAATGGCTTGCGGCAGCCGGCCCATCTCCGTAAATCAATAAACTCCAAGTCGAATTCGCATTGCGTGCCGCAGAAGCAAGTTGATCACTCACGCGCTTAAACTGAGCCCTGTTGTCGAGCTTTAGTTTCAGTTGAATAAGCAAGGGATTTCCCATTGCTCCGTGAAATGAATCCGACCAAATTGCTAGGTCAACTCCCCGATCACTGGAAGTCGTCTCAGATAGGACATCGATCCCGGATTTCCGAATAACTCTGGCGACCAGTTTCTCGAACCCAACTCCATCTCGACGGTCCCTGACATCGAGGTAGTCTGCCCAAAGACTATCGGCTTCGTCGCCTAAGCCATGCTCCTCCTTCGGTTTCGACGTTGGTAAGTGTTCCGTACCTGAACGTGGAGGAGCGGCAAGAACTTGGCTAATCGCAAAATCAATCGCGTCGCGGTTTTGTAGGCTAGCGCGGACAGTTAACAGCCCATGTAAGTCTGAGGGCAAAGGTTCTCCCGAGGAAGGAGCAAAAACGAGCACCTGCCTCCCTACTCCCATCGCAATTCCAAGTTCGAAAAATACATTGTTTCTGAGGTCGGACGAGGCACTGGATGAGCCAGGAACCACGCAAATAAAGAGGTCCGCTTTCTGAATCATTTCAACAATGCTTCTTTGGATGTGGGAGCCTGGAAGCAGATCGTCGTATGTGAGGACCGACAAACCGCGCTGTCTGAGGACGTCGCGGATGACCTCCGTTTTAGCTCCCAAAGGAGCGGCGATAAAACAAGTCTCCATTCGTGCCATCAGATGCCCGCCACGGTGCTAGTAGTCGTTATTGTTCAGAATAGGTACCATACTTGGTTAAAGCGTACAGCTCACACGCCATCCGAATTCGAGGAGTTGTCAGCCGGAAACTTCCCCAAAAAGACGAAGAATTGATAATGATTGCAGAGCTTTATGAAGGCTCCGGCTGCTTTAACCTGCTTTTTGCGCACCGACGTCGTTTGCTCTCAGCTGTGCAAAGAGCATCGGTCCGAGCGAAAACTCCCCTCGCCGCGCTCTCGAAGTCAAATCGCGGAGGTAGCCGCCGGCTGAATTGATATGTCCCGTCCGTTCAAGGATGCACGCGATCGCGATCGCTGCCCCAGCTTGGCCCAAGACCTCACAGGCTTCCTCGTAGGCAGACGGGCTGACGCCCAACATTTGTCGGATGGTAACCGCGGCTGCCATCATCTCTCGCCAGCTACTGACCGAGCCGCCAGGCCCGTAGGCAGTTATCTCGGGGCAGGCCCGCAGGACCATCGACAACGGGAATACCTCCGGTTCGTCTTTCCGCGTCGTCGTTTTGTTCGTCACGGACTTTTCGCCCTGCTTCTTTTCGAAGCTAGGTTCAAGTTCATTGCAGGATTCGGTATTTGAATCCTGTATGTGGCATCCAAACGCGATGTCATTGCCATCGCTTTTTTTGATTTCTTCTTGTGTTTCCAACATTCTGGAGACTTCCTCATGAAGAAGGTTCATCTCATCGAGGCTAGTCGAGATGTCGTCCAATGTCGGACGGCGCACAAAACGTCCCACTATGTCAATGAAGCACGCCTCAGCTGCCGCCCAATCACCTGGCAGGTTCTCCTCCATGCCGACAGTGATTAGCTTCCTCACGTCTCTACGTACGATCGTAAGGCGGTCCTTCATGATGCGGAACCGTCGCTGCTCAGCGGCAACCTCCTGCGCGAGGGCCGCGAACTCGGCGGCGCGAGCGAGAAGGGGGGCAAGGCTGAAGCCATAGGCGTCCTCGATGTCACCCTCGCCTGACTTGCGAGCGTATCGCTTGCCATTGGGACTATCCTTACGAATGATGATACCGGCTTCGACTAGGGTCCCAAGGCATTTACGAAGCGTCGTCCCGGCAATGCCGTTTGCGCGCGCAGACAGCTGAGCATTGGATGGGAACACGATTAGGTTCTTGTCACTTCCGAGCTCCGTGGCAGGAAAAAATGACAGAAGCGCGTTCAATACCGCCAGTGCCCGATCCTGGAGGCCAAGGCGGGTACGAGCGTCACCGATGTCGCGGAAGACGCGCCACTTGTCGACGGCCGTCGGTGTATCAGCCTTCTTCGTCTCAAACTGACGCTTCACCAGGGTAAGCGTCATCGGCCGCCGCCCAAAGGGCGTCGTTAAACTTCCCGTGTCCATGTCCTTCACCTTTCACAAGGCAAAGAAAAGGCTACGCCTGAATGGCGTTGACTCTTGACTGTGATTCCGGGAAGTGCGATTCTCTAAGCGACCAAACTGAGAGAGGCCTTCTGGAACACCGTTTCGGAGGGCTTTTTCTTTGCGCTATCGGTACCTTTCGTTGGTTGGCCTCATCTACCGCTTCGCCTTCTTGAACGACGCGTATATTTCGGGGAGGGCCGACAGAAGGTATTCGCCAAAATCCGGCGCTGCCTTCTTGTCGATCGTCAGTGTGACCGACCGCTTGTCCTGATGGTACTTTAGTGCCTTGACGCCGTCGTCAGCTTGCCAGACCTGCGGCCGCGGCTTGTCCTTCTTGGCCTTTTTAGGTGCAACGGCGTCGAAGACCCGCGAGAAACGCTCGTCCGACGATAGTGCTTGAGTTCCAGGATCCACCAAAAGCGCTCGCGCCAACCCGACAGTATCTTCATTGACGAACCGAGCCGCGAGTTCGTACCAGCGGTCACGTCCCGTTTTCGGAGCCGCCCCAATCGATTGGATGACGTCCTTCGGCAGTTGTGTCGCAGCCTGAATGAGCCGCGAGAGATTACTTTTGTCGACACCGAGCGCCGCCATTATCACTGGACGGTCAAAGCCGTTTGCCTCAAGCTCGGCCGCGTAAAGGGCTCGCTCGATGAACGAAAGATCGCGTCGTCCAGTATTCTCCTGACCCTGGGCTCGGACAAGCTCCTCATCGGTGAGGGGGCGAACGGAGGCCTTGACCATCATCCCCGCTGCTTTGACAGCGCGTAGACGACGACGCCCGTAGGCGACCTGATATCGTCCTTCTGCCGTCGGATGCGGCCGCACCAAAATTGGTACCTGTTGCCCGTTCTCGCGGATATTGCGCGCGAACTCCTCGAAGTCAGTCTCGTCTTCGGGAAGCCTGTCGCGCACCGGCGGTGCATCGATTAGATCCGGATCAAGTTCACTCAGTGACTGTGACTTGAGCAGCTCAATAGAACGCGAGACCGCACCAATAGCTCCCCTAGGCGCGTATTGCGGAGGGGCTGATTCTTGGTCTGGAGTTTCAGCTACCTCGGCAGCCGTTTGACTAGTAATCTTAAGGTCGGAGAGTAGATGCTTTCTAGCCATCCGCGCCTCCTTTCTGAATCACGTAAAGCTCGACGTAGGCCGGCGATTGAGGGCCAATTCCACCAAAGTTTCCGGCTGGCAACTTTGGCGCCGATGCCTCTCGGAAAGTGTGATAGCGATCGGTCACTTGCGCCCCCATGCCGATTGAATGAGCTGCTCGATTTCACGGTTCACGTTATCGAGCGATTCCATCGCACGGTCGTAGGTCGCCCTTGTGAACTGGTCGCGGCTGACCTCGTACAAGGTCTGTTTGGTTATACCGGCGTCCGATATGGCCGTGCTTTTTAGCATGGGGTGGTTGAGGACGTGCTCACCGAACATGGTCCGCATGAACGACACCATCTGGTTTTGTGGTCCATCGCCAGGCTCATAGCGAGTCACGAGGTATCGCATCCAATCATAGTTCATGCTGCCACCGGCGTCGGCCACCACGCTCAAAAGCTCCGACGTCATAAGCAGGAACTGACACATGGACATCACGTCGAGCATCTGCGGGTGAACTGTAACCAGAACTGCCGTTGCAGCGCAGAGAGCTGAGATCGTGAGGAACCCGAGTTGGGGAGGGCAGTCGACAACTACGACATCATAGTCATCAGCGACCGACGAGATTGCGTCGTCCATCCTCGTGAAAAAGATGTTCTTACGATCGTTCGAGCCAAGGACCTTCGCCGTATCGTGTTCGAACTCCATGAGCTCAAGGTTTCCCGGCACCAAGTCGAGGTTGGTGAAGTACGTCTTCTTGATCACGTCCTTCAGGGGGCGGCGTTCTTCGTCGTAGCGTACCGCACCGTAGAGGGTCTCGTTATCTTTGACGTCGAACTCGGGCTGAAAGCCGTGGAGTGCCGACATGCTGGCCTGCGGATCGAGATCGATCGCGAGTACCCTGTAACCGTTAAGGGCAAGAAACTGCGCGAGGTGAGCAGCCGTCGTGGTTTTGCCAGATCCGCCCTTGAAATTTACAGCCGTTATGACCTGCAGATGTTCGCGACCTGTACGTCGAGGGGAATATCGACGATCACCTTTGCCATTCTCGTCAAGATACTCGCGGAGGGCCTGGATGGTCTCGACGGAGTATGAACGCCTGTTGTTGGCAGCCACTTCCGGCTGCGGGCCTTTTCCTTCCAGAGAGAGATGGCGGAGATAACCATCATTTATACCAATGAGCTTCGCAGCCTCGATGGACGAAAAAGAGCGAAGCGTCTTGCGCGCTTCAGGCGGATAAAGCTTCACACGATGTTCGTGGAGCGCGCCAGAGAGATCTCGCGCGTGTGCCGCTATCAGTTTATGGATAGCCTTCTGTAGCTTGGCGGGATTCTCCACGACTTCCTCTCGTACACACGGTAATTTTCGTAAACACAGCAATCTGCCGTGTCTAAAGACACCTCATTTCGACGATCTTTGCAAGATCTTTAAGGTTAACGAGGGGTTAACGCATTTTCCGGAAACTGCGCTGCAACCGGATTCAGGAAGCCGAATCCGCGACTTAAAGCAAAAGTAGAACGCGGCGCTTTCAACAGCTACCTGCAGATCTGCAGAACGAGCCAAGAGATTTCCGACGCCGAATCCGCTTTCGCCATTGCGACTCACGAGAATCACCGGCTGCAGATCTGCAGATGGCCACATCGTCTTTTAGGTGATCTTTCTCCGCATGTTCGAAACAAGCGGAGAAAAAAATGCGGATCGTGACCGTCCCACCTGATCAACACGCCGATCATGCCGATGAACTGGCACAGATGCATCGTCTGCGCGCGGATGTCTTTCGCGGACGTCTCGAATGGGACGTCACCATCACCGATGGTGGGGAGCGAGATCAGTACGACGATCTGAACCCCACTTACATCCTTGCCGTCTCCGGGGGCAACAAGTTGGTGGGATGCGCACGCCTTCTTCCTGCGGTTGGCCCAACCATGCTGGAGTTGACATTTCCGCAGCTCTTGAGGGATGGTTCGCTCAACGCCGACACCGCGATGATCGAGAGTTCGCGCTTCTGCGTTGATACGACTTTGCCCGCAGGCAGGGGAGGGGGGCAATTCCACCTGGCAACACTCACCATGTTTGCTGGGATCATCGAATGGTCCATGGCGAATGGTTACGACAGGATCGTTACCGCCACTGATCTTCGCTTCGAGCGCATCCTGAACAGGGCAGGCTGGCCAATCGCGCGGTTGGGTGAACCGGTGGCAATTGGCAACACTGTCGCCATTGCCGGCACACTTCCAGCGGATCAGGAGAGCTTCGAACAGGTTCGCCCATCGAACTATTGGTCCGCTCTCTCTCGTACTGATGATCATTCGGAGAGGAGCGCAGCGTGACCCAGCTTCGCTCCCATACAAGACTTGTCCGCAAACTCCAGGACGCACTTGGCGACCAGCTCTGCGTTGCGCTTGACGATGCAACAGTCGTCGAGATCATGCTCAACCCTGACGGCCGACTGTTCATTGAACGCCTCGGTCACGGTGTAGCCGAAGCCGGGGTCATGACGCCAGCGGCTGCGGAAGTCGTGATCGGCAGCGTTGCCCACGCCCTGCAGTCCGAAGCAGACACGGATCGACCGATCATTTCCGGAGAGCTTCCGATCGGCGGGCATCGTTTCGAAGGATTGCTGCCGCCCGTGGTTTCCGGTCCGGCTTTCACAATCCGCCGTCGGGCGTCACGCCTCATTCCTTTGGAGGAGTACGTAAAGACCAAGATCATGACGGACGCGCAGGCCTCCGTGATACGCAGCGCGATCGATTCTCGCATGAACATCGTCATTTCCGGGGGTACGGGTTCGGGAAAGACCACGCTTGCGAATGCCATCATTGCTGAAGTGGTTGCCACGGCTCCCGACGATCGCATGGTGATCCTCGAAGACACCGCGGAAATCCAGTGCGCCGCCGAAAACGCGGTCTGCCTGCACACCAGCGACACGGTCGATATGGCGCGATTGCTGAAGAGCACCATGAGACTGCGCCCGGACCGTATCATCGTCGGTGAGGTCCGCGATGGTGCAGCTCTCACGCTCCTGAAAGCCTGGAACACCGGCCATCCTGGCGGGGTCACCACGATCCATTCCAACACTGCCATGTCGGCGCTGCGCCGGCTTGAGCAACTGACCGCCGAGGCCAGCCAGCAACCAATGCATGAGGTGATCGGCGAGGCGGTCGATCTCGTCGTCTCCATCGAGCGGACGGGGAGGGGGAGGCAGGTGCGCGAGGTGATCCACATCGAGGGATACCGCAACAATCACTACCAGACCGAACACTATGCCCAGATCGACGAGGACAGCCATGTCGCGTAAGACCTGTTCCATTCTCGCAGCAATTCTGCTTGCCGCCGTCTCCTTCAGCCTGTCGGAGCCTGCATTGGCTTCGTCAGGCGGCGGCGGCCTTCCGTGGGAATCGCCACTGCAGCAGATCCAGCAGTCGATCACCGGACCCGTCGCCGGGTTCATTGCGCTTGCCGCGGTCGCGATCGCCGGCGCCATGCTCATCTTTGGCGGCGAGCTGAACGATTTTGCCCGTAGGCTTTGCTATGTCGCTCTGGTCGGCGGCGTACTTCTCGGCGCGACACAGATCGTTGCTTTGTTCGGTGCAACCGGCGCCTCGATCGGCGAACGCCATGCCGAGGCCGGTGCTGCTCCTACTCCTACTGTCTTTGCGCCTGTGACGACGCCGTCAGCACTAGGGGAGGGTGCCCGTGGCTGACGCCGGTTCCAATCTCATCCGATCGCGAGTGCATCGGGCACTGTCGCGTCCCAACTTGCTGATGGGCGCCGATCGCGAGCTTGTCCTTGTGACGGCGCTCGCCACCGTCATCCTGATCTTCGTCGTCCTGACCTGGTATGCAGCACTGTTCGGCATCGCGGTCTGGCTAGTCGCGTTAGCTTTCCTTCGCATGATGGCCAAGGCCGATCCGCTCATGCGAAGGGTCTATATCCGGCATATCTCCTACAAGACCTTCTACCGCGCGACATCGTCGCCGTGGCGCCGGTACTGAGGGAGTACAAAATTGGTTGCCCTCAGATCCTTCCGCCATTCCGGACCGTCCTTTGCCGATCTCGTTCCCTATGCCGGGCTCGTCGAAAACGGCGTCGTTCTCCTGAAGGACGGTTCGCTGATGGCCGGCTGGTACTTTGCCGGACCCGATAGCGAAAGCTCGACCGATGCTGAGCGAAACGAGGTGTCGCGACAGATCAATGCCATCCTGTCGCGCCTCGGGTCAGGCTGGATGATCCAGGTCGAGGCTGTCAGAGTGCCGACCGGCGATTATCCAATCGAGGAAGCCAGTCATTTCCCCGATCCGGTCACCCGCGCCATCGATGCGGAGCGGCGGGCGCACTTCCAGAAGGAGAGGGGGCACTACGAAAGCCGCCACGCCCTGATCCTGACCTGGCGCCCACCCGAGCCGAGGCGGTCCGGATTGACGCGCTATGTCTATTCCGACCTTGGCAGCCGATCCGCGACCTATGCGGACAAAGCGCTCGAAACCTTTCTGACCTCGATCCGTGAGCTCGAACAGTATCTCGCTAATGTCGTGTCGATCCGGCGGATGATGACACGCGAAACGCCGGAGCACGGCGGTCATCGTGTCGCCCGCTACGACGAGCTCTTCCAGTTCATTCGCTTCTGCATCACCGGGGAAAATCATCCGGTGCGTCTGCCAGAAATCCCCATGTATCTCGACTGGCTGGCGACGGCGGAATTGCAGCACGGTCTGACACCACTCGTCGAGAACCGGTTTCTCGGCGTGGTGGCGATCGATGGCCTGCCCGCCGAAAGCTGGCCGGGAATCCTCAACAGCCTGGATCTGATGCCGCTCACTTATCGCTGGTCGTCCCGGTTCGTCTTCCTCGACGCCGAGGAGGCCCGCGCGAGGCTCGAGCGCACGCGCAAGAAATGGCAACAAAAGGTGCGGCCATTCTTCGATCAGCTCTTCCAAACCCAATCCCGATCGCTCGACCAGGATGCCATGCTGATGGTGGCGGAAACCGAGGACGCGATCGCCGAGGCCTCATCGCAGCTGGTGGCCTATGGCTACTATACGCCGGTTATTGTCCTCTTGGATGAGGACCAGCATAGCCTGCAGGAGAAGTGTGAGGCCGTCCGGCGCTTGATCCAGGCCGAAGGTTTTGGTGCTCGCATCGAGACGATCAACGCGACCGATGCATTTCTCGGCAGCCTGCCAGGCGTCTCCTATGCCAATATCCGCGAGCCGTTGATCAACACACGCAATCTCGCCGATCTCATCCCGCTCAATTCGGTCTGGTCGGGAAGCCCGATAGCTCCTTGCCCATTCTATCCGCCTGGGTCGCCCCCGCTGATGCAGGTCGCAAGTGGGTCGACGCCGTTCCGGCTGAATCTGCATGTCGACGACGTTGGCCACACGCTGATCTTCGGTCCGACCGGCTCGGGTAAATCGACGCTGCTGTCACTGATCGCAGCGCAGTTCCGACGCTACGCGGATGCGCAGGTCTTTGCCTTCGACAAGGGGGGCTCGATGCTGCCGCTGACACTGGGCATCGGCGGCGATCATTACCAGATCGGTGGCGACGCGCCGGAGATAGGGGAGGGAAGGGCGCTCTCCTTCTGCCCGTTGGCAGAACTCTCGACCGATGGCGACCGCGCTTGGGCGTCCGAATGGATCGAGATGCTTGTTGCCCTGCAGGGTGTGACGATCACACCGGACTACCGCAACGCTATCTCTCGACAGGTCGCGCTGATGGCCGAGTCGCGCGGGCGGTCACTGTCGGACTTCGTCTCGGGCGTCCAGATGCGAGAGATCAAGGACGCGCTGCATCACTACACCGTCGACGGCCCGATGGGCCAGCTTCTCGATGCCGAGGAGGACGGTCTGGCGCTCGGCGCTTTCCAGTGCTTCGAGATTGAGGAACTGATGAACATGGGCGAGCGCAATCTCGTGCCTGTTCTAACCTATCTCTTCCGACGCATCGAAAAACGCCTCAGCGGTGCGCCCAGCCTCATCATCCTCGACGAGGCCTGGCTGATGCTCGGCCACCCGGTGTTCCGGGACAAGATCCGGGAATGGCTGAAGGTGCTGCGCAAGGCCAATTGCGCCGTGGTGCTCGCCACCCAGTCGATCTCGGACGCCGAGCGCTCCGGTATCATCGATGTGTTGAAAGAGAGCTGCCCGACCAAGATCTGCCTGCCGAATGGCGCCGCGCGGGAGCCAGGCACGCGCGAGTTCTACGAGCGCATTGGCTTCAATGAACGGCAGATGGAAATCGTCGCGACCGCAATCCCGAAGCGGGATTATTACGTCGTGTCGCCAGAGGGCCGCCGCCTCTTCGACATGGCGCTCGGGCCGGTGGCGCTCTCCTTTGTCGGGGCATCCGGAAAGGAAGACCTGAAGCGCATCCGCTCCCTTCATCTTGAACACGAGGCCTCCTGGCCTCTCCATTGGCTCCAGCAAAGGGGGATCGCCCATGCCGACACGCTCTTCCCAACCCAGTAGAACATTGCACGCCGTGCTTTTTGCGGCCCTCATGCTCTCGTCTGCTCTCTCGCTCCCTGCACAAGCCGGCGGCGTCACGGGGCAGGCGACCGAATGGACGCAGCTGGCCAACAATACGGAGCTGATCAGCCTTGTCGGCAAGTCCGCTGAGCAGGTGAACAACCAGATCACCCAGATCTCGCAACTGGCTGAGCAGATCCAGAACCAGCTCAACATTTACAGGAACATGCTGCAAAATACGGCGCAGCTGCCGGAGCATGTCTGGGGCCAGGTCGAGAATGACCTGAAGAACCTCCAGACCGTCGTCAACCAGGGCAAGGGCGTCGCCTTCTCCATGGGCAATGTCGACGATGTCCTCAAGCAGCGTTTTCAGAGCTTCGCCGACATGAAGAGCAATCTGCCGGACAGCGCGAGCTTCTCCACGACCTATCAGAGCTGGTCCGACACCAATCGCGACACGATCGCCGGCACGCTGAAGGCCGCCAATCTGACGGCCGACCAATTCTCCAGCGAAGAGAGCACGATGTCGCAGCTCAAGTCGATGTCGGAATCCGCCGATGGCCAGATGAAGGCGCTCCAGGTCGGGCACGAGATTGCTGTGCAGCAGGTCGCGCAGATGCAGAAACTGCGCGGTCTGGTCTCACAGCAGATGACGATGATGGGCACCTGGTACCAGTCCGAACAGGCGCAAAAGGATCTGGCGCAAGCAAGGCGCGAACAGTTCTTCAGCGGAACCGAACGTGACATTAGGGGCGGCCAGACGATGGAGCCGCGCTGGTGAGCCCCCGTATGATCCTCATCATCGCCCTCGTCGCGCTCTTTTCCGCGGCCGGTGCGAGCGCTGTTACATGGCTCGTCGTCCAGTCGCCGGCCGCGCCCGTCTCAGCTTCCGGCACGGCCGCAACGAGTTCGTCCTCTGCTGAAGAACAGCGTCGACATCGCGAAGAGTTCTTTGGCGGGAACTCCGACCGTGACATCCGCGGCGGTCAGGAGATGAAGCCCCGATGGTAGCTGCTTCTTCCTCCCGCACGCTCGACCGGATGTTCATCGCGATCACGCTCATCTTGGTTGCAACCACGCCGGCGCTGGCACAACAGGGCCAGGTTCTCACCACACTCGAAAACTCCGTCGTCACCGCCGCCAAGGGCTGGGAGTCGACTGTGATGAATGCGGCCCGCTCACTCTTCTGGATCCTGGCCGGCATCGAGGTCGGGATTGCGGCCGTATGGCTGGCAATCAACGCCGCCTCGCTCGACAGCTGGTTTGCTGAACTCGTCAAGCGCATCATGTTTATCGGCCTGTTCGCCTTCATCCTCGACAGGGGGCCGGAGTTCGCCAAGGCCGTGGTCGACAGCCTCTACCAGATCGGCGCCGGTGGTGGATCGGCATCTCCCGCCAACATCTTCGATGCCGGCATTCGTGTCGCGACCAAGATGTCGGAACAGGCGAAGTTCGGGCTGTTTGAGGACAATGCGCTCGCGATCGCTGCCGTCTTCGCGATGGTCGTCGTCGTCGTGTCCTTCTCGCTGGTGGCGGCGATCTTCGTCGCCGTCATGGTCGAGATGTATGTCGGCCTGCTTGCCGGCATGATCATGCTCGGGCTCGGCGGTTCCTCTCATACAAAGAATTTTGCGATCAGATACTTGGTCTATGCCTTCTCCGTCGGCATGAAGCTGATGGCGCTTGTCATGATCGCCAAGATCGGCTCGGATATCCTCCTTGGCCTAGCCGAGGCGCCGACGGCCACTTCCGAACAGTTCATCACCACGCTGGCGATTGCCGGTATCTCCGTCGTCGTCTTCGTCATCGCCATGTATGTCCCGCCAATCCTGCAGGGTGTGGTCCAGGGCGCGTCCGTCGGCGGCGGCATGGAAGCGATCCGTCACGGTGGGCAGGCCGCGTCTTTTGCGGCGGGCGCCGGCTTTTTGGCCACGGCGGCGGCGGGCAGAGGATTTGAGGCAGCGACGACGGCACGGGCAGGGGGAGCATCTCTCGGCAGTGCTGCGCTTCGCGGAATGCAGGCCGGGATTGGCGGAGCGGCCGGCGCCGTGGGCTCGGCTGCAAAGGAAAAGGCGATCGGTTCGCCGGGAGCCTACGCGGGATCGATGCTTGGCCTTGCCAACGCCAAACTCGATCAACCATCCGGCCGGCCCGGCACACCGCCTCCACCACCGCCGATCAAAGACAGCAAATGACGGGACGCTGACAGAATGGCCGGACAGAATATCCCAGATAATCCCTACATCGCCGCGCGCAACGAGTGGAACGAGCGTTATGGCTCCTACGTCAAAGCGGCCGCTGCCTGGCGCGTCGTCGGCATTGCCGGAATGACTATGGCCGT
Organism: Rhizobium glycinendophyticum; assembly: GCF_006443685.1. Taxonomy (NCBI): domain Bacteria; kingdom Pseudomonadati; phylum Pseudomonadota; class Alphaproteobacteria; order Hyphomicrobiales; family Rhizobiaceae; genus Peteryoungia; species Peteryoungia glycinendophytica. The sequence goes on from NZ_VFYP01000006.1 coordinate 80,056, forward strand.
GATCGGTTTTGGTTACGCACTCTACCAGAGCACGCAGGTCAAGCTGATCCCTTACATCGTCGAAGTCGACAAGCTCGGCACGGCTATCGACGCCGGCTTCCCGCAGCAGATCGAATATGCCGATCCACGGGTGGTACGCGCGACACTCGGCAGCTTCGTGTCGAACTTCCGATCCGTCACGCCGGATGCGGTCGTGCAGAAGCAATATATAGACCGGACCTACGGGCTTCTGCGCACCTCCGATCCCGCCACTGAAAAGGTCAATGCCTGGTTCCGTTCGAATTCGCCGTTCGAAAAGGCGAAGACCGCAACGGTTGCGATCGAGGTCAACAACATCGTCGCACTCTCGAACCAAAGCTACCAGATCGACTGGACCGAGTTCGAGCGGGATCGCCGCGGCAAGGAGACCGCCACGCGCCGCTTCCGTGGGATAGCCACCGTGACACTGACGCCGCCGCAGGACGAGGGCGTCATCCGTCTCAATCCCATCGGTCTCTATCTTAGAGACTTCGACTGGACCGCGCAGCTTTGAAAGGCATGGCTCCCAACATGAACATTAGACATTCCAGAACATGGGCCACCCTGGCTGCGAGCGCAGCGGTGCTGATGATTATCTCGATGGTGGCTTTCCCCAACTCACACGCACGTGCCGCCGATGGCGTTACCGCGAACGAGGCAAAGGGGATGGGCATCTCGACACAATGGCGCGGATCGCGCGGCCTCGTGACGAAAGGCGCAGACGGCAAGGTGATCTTCCTCTATGGCGAGGTGCAGCCATCCGTCGTCTGCTCGCCGTTGCAGGTCTGCGACATCGAGCTTCAGGGCGGCGAGGTCGTTCGTGACGTGCTGGTTGGCGACACGGTACGCTGGAAGGTTGAGCCTGCGACCTCCGGTGCTGTTGGCGGGCAAGCGATCCATCTGATCGTCAAGCCGTCGGAGCCGGGTCTCATCACATCCATGGTCGTGACCACGTCGCGTCGGACCTATCATATCCAACTCAAGTCTCATCCAACCCAGTATATGCCGCGTGTCGGCTTTGAATATCCAGAGGACGTCTCCGCCAAACTCGCCGACGTCAACGCCCGGCTGGAAGCCAGCACCATTCCCGGCGCCGGCGTTCCGGCCGAGCAATTGAGTTTTGCCTATTCCGTCTCGGGTAGCGCCGGCTGGCGGCCGACGCGGGTCTACTCGGATGGGCAAAAGACCTACATCCAGTTTCCGCGATCGATCTCGGGACAGGATGCGCCGGTTCTCTTCGTCGTCTCCGGCGGCCAGAACCGCATCGTCAACTATCGTATGAAGAACAATATGATGGTGGTCGATTATAATATCGATCGTGCTGTCCTTGTCTCCGGCGTTGGCTGGAAACAACAGAAGGTGACAATCAGCAGGGGAGGGCTGTGATGCCAGGCCTCCTTCGCCATACCCGTGATCGTTTCGGCCCAATCCGGTGCCTCGCCACAACCGGTGCCCTTGCCATCCTCCTTTCCGGTTGCCAGTCGATGGACAACGGTGGTCTCGGATCGAGTGCCGCACCTCCAGAAATCTCGGGACCAACGGCGGGCGCCATCGCCGGCGACTTGGTCAGCCGTCTTGCCGAACAGATCGGACAGGGGAAGGCGACCGTGGCGCTCAAACAAGACGGTTCCCCATTCGGACAGGCACTGGAGGCGGCGTTGAAGGGATGGGGTTATGCGGTTGTCACTGACCAGAAGACGGATGGCGGCGCTGCCGTCATTCCGCTCGCCTATGTCATCATGCCCTATGACGGTCAGGTGCTCGCACGGCTCTCGACCAGCAGTGTCGAACTCGGCCGGGCCTATACCGTGACGACTTCAGGTGCGACACCCACAAGCGCCCTGTCGCTGATGCGGCGCGGGTAAGGGAGGATAACATGGTGCAGTCTCTCAAGCTCGGTGGTGCTGCGAACAGTCAGGCTCCATCCGGCCTCAAGCGGGTGAACCGCCTGCCGGTCATCCTTGTGATCGTGCTGCTGGTCGCCTTCCTCGGCATCATTTTCTTTGGGCTCGCTTCGCGCGGGCTCTACTTCGGCAAGGATAGCGGCCCGGACACCAGCTCGGGCAATCCGGCCTCGACCTATGCCGACCAGATCAAGCGGGGCGTCACCGACGGCATCATTGGCGAGCCACAGCAGCAGGAAACGTTTCAGCCGACGCCAGTTGAGACGAAACAGGCCGAGGAGAAGGCGGCCAATCCCTTTACGCCACAGGCCGAGCAGCAGCGCGGATCCGAATTGGAGCCGGAAGAGGTGTGGCGCGCGCGTCTGGCTCGTGAGCAACAGGAACAGGTCCTTCGCGAGCAGCAGCGCCAGCGCATGGCCCGGATGCAGGCGCGGGACTCCGCCTATGACGCGCCACTTGCCATCGATCGCGGCAAGCTGGAAGCCCGGGCACAGGCAGACGACACCGCCGCGACCAGGAATGCGACGACGACAGCCTCAGCGAATGGAAATCCGTCCGATCTTTATGCCGCGGCTCTACGAGCCGGCCTGGGCGGCCAGAATGTCGATCCGAACGGACAGAGTTCCAAGGAGGACTTCTTCAATGCCGATCTCAAGGATCTCGGATATCTGCCGAACCGCGTCGTGCCACAGCAGTCGGCGTTCGAGTTGAAGCGCGGGTCGGTCATTCCGGCGACATTGATCACTGGCATCAATTCCGACCTTCCGGGACGGATCACCGCGCAGGTCAGCCAGAATGTCTATGACAGCGCCACCGGCCATCGCCTGCTAATCCCGCAGGGCACGAAACTATTCGGTCGCTATGACAGCAAGGTTTCGTTCGGCCAGAGTCGCGTGCTCGTGGTCTGGTCCGATATCATCTTCCCGAACGGATCGACGCTGCAGATCGGCGGGATGGCCGGCACGGATGCGGAAGGCTATGGCGGCTTCAATGACAAGGTGAACAACCACTATCTCAAGACCTTCGGCTCAGCGGTCATGATCGCCCTGATAGGAACGGGCATTGATATGGCCGTGCCGCAAAGCTCCACGCTCGCGACTCAGGATACGGCATCCGATGCTGCTAGGCGGAATTTTGCCGAGACCTTTGGGCGAGTGGCCGACCGGACGATAGAGCGAAGTATGGATGTGCAGCCGACGTTACAGATCCGTCCGGGCTACAGATTTAATGTTCTGGTCGATCAGGACATCTTGTTTCCTGGAAGCTATCAGTGACGCGACCGACCCGAAAGCTTACCCCCGATAAAGAATTTGCTTCCACGCATTACTGAAAACAATCACCGTCGCGTTCGGCGAAATTCTAATTGTGAGCAGGCTGCAAAAGACGGAACCGTGCTCTATCCCGAGTTGGGGGCGCAGTCGAGGTCTAGCCTCCTTACGATGGTGTGAGCGCCTGCGATTACCCGTCGTTTTGCTCTCTGCATGCGTTGCTCGCAAGCCCCTCGCTAACGTACCAGCCGTTGCCGGGATTTGCCGCGACTGATCTACGCCCTCCGGACCCGAGATTTTTCACATGGTGGCGTGGAATTACTGACTTCCTAACCCGAGGCGGTCTCGCCAGCTGGGGCAGAGTGTTACTGGCACGGTTCTTGGACCGCCTTTACCCAACGATTTCGGGCGGCCAATCCGGCATGGGAGGGCTCCGTAACACCATTCACTTTCCGCCCTGATCCTGCTCAGGTACTACGTAGACCTTCATTTATCTTTACGATTACCCTTTGCTCAAGTTCCAATACAATCAACAGATCCTTCGCGTCGATCTGATCGCCAGCGGCAACAAGGACCTCCGTCACCGTTCCGTCACGCTCTGCGTGAAGTGCTGTCTCCATCTTCATCGCCTCGATCGACAGCAGGACATCGCCTGCCTTGACCGGTTGTCCTGCAGCAACGGCAACGGTGGAAATGACACCCGGCATCGGCGCACCGAGATGGTTGACGTTACCAAGATCCGCCTTGCGACGCACCGCAGCACCCCCAGCTCCATGCGCGCGATCCGGCACCTTGATGCGGCGCGGCTGGCCATTGAGCTCGAAGAATACGGTGACCATGCCCTTCTGATCGGTACCGCTGGTGGCCTGATTGACGATGACCAGCGTCTTCCCCTGCTCGATATCGGCGAACAGCTCTTCGCCATCGGCGAGGCCGTAGAAGTATGCATGGGTGGGGAGCACAGAGACGGGACCATAGGTTTCGATCGCCTGCGCAAAATCGGTGAAGACCTTCGGGTACATCAGGTACGACGCGAACTCGAAATCGCTGACCGATCGCTCGAGTTTCGTCTCGATCGCTTGACGTTCCGCGTCGAGGTCAGCTTCCGGCAGCAAGGCACCCGGGCGATCGGTGTAGGGCTTCTCGCCCTTCAGTGCCTTCTTCTGCAGCGCTTCCGGCCAGCCGCCCGGAGGCTGGCCGAGATCGCCCTTCAGCATCGAGACGACGGAATCCGGGAAGGCGATATCCTTGTCCGGGTTTTCGACATCCGTCACCGTCAGGTCCTGGGCCACCATCATCAGCGCCATGTCGCCAACAACCTTGGACGACGGCGTGACCTTCACGATGTCGCCGAACATCTGGTTGACGTCCGCATAGGTCTGCGCCACCTCGTGCCAGCGGGTTTCGAGCCCCAGCGAACGGGCCTGTTCCTTGAGGTTGGTGAACTGGCCGCCCGGCATTTCATGCAGATAGACTTCCGAAGCCGGTCCTTTGAGATCGCTTTCGAAGGCCGCGTACTGGTGGCGCACCGCTTCCCAATAGAAGGAGATGCGGCGGATCCAGGCGGGATCGAGGCCCGGATCGCGTTCCGTGCCGGACAGTGCCTCAACGATAGAACCCAGGCAGGGCTGCGAGGTGTTGCCGGAAAACGCATCCATGGCGGCATCAACCGCATCGACGCCGGCATCGACTGCCGCCAGCACGGTGGCCGCGGCAATGCCTGAGGTGTCGTGCGTGTGGAAATGGATCGGCAGGTCGGTCGCCTCGCGCAGCGCCTTGAACAGAACGCGCGCCGCCGCCGGCTTCAGCAGACCGGCCATATCCTTGACCGCAATGATATGCGCACCGGCCTTTTCCAACTCGGCGGCAAGGGCCGTGTAGTACTTCAGGTCGTATTTCGGCCGCGCGCTGTTCAGCAGGTCGCCCGTATAGCAGATCGTTGCCTCGCAGAGCTTGTTCTCCTCCTGGACTGCATCCATGGAGACACGCATGTTGTCGACCCAGTTCAGGCAGTCGAACACGCGGAACAGGTCGATGCCACCTTTCGCTGCCTGCCGGACGAAATACTTCACCACATTGTCGGGGTAGTTGGTGTAGCCGACGCCGTTGGCGCCGCGCAGCAGCATCTGCAGCAGGAAGTTCGGCGCGCCCTCGCGGATCAGCGCCAGACGTTCCCACGGGTCTTCGGTCAAAAAGCGCATGGAGACGTCGAAGGTGGCGCCGCCCCAGCATTCCAGCGAAAAGAGATTCGGCAGCGCCCGCGCATAGACCGGCGCGATGCGGGCGATATCGAAGGTGCGCATGCGGGTGGCGAGCAGCGACTGGTGGCCGTCGCGCATGGTGGTATCGGTCAGCAGCACCTGCGGCTGCGCCCGCATCCAGGCCGCAAAACCCTTCGGCCCGAGTTCATCGAGCTTCTGCTTGGTCCCGGCAGGCACATCGCCGTTGATATAAGGCACGACCGGCTTCGGCGCCTTCTCCGACGGTTTTGGACGGCCCTTGACCTCCGGATGGCCGTTGACCGTCACATCGGCGAGGTAGGTCAGAAGCTTGGTGGCGCGGTCCTGCCGCTTCACCTGCTGGAAGAGTTCCGGCGTCGTGTCGATGAAGCGCGTCGTGTAGGAATTGTCGCGGAAGCTCGGATGGCCGATGATCGCTTCGAGGAAGGTCAGGTTGGTCGCAACGCCTCGGATACGGAATTCGCGCAGCGCCCGGTCCATGCGGCTGATCGCCTCCTGTGGCGTGCCGCCCGAAGCCGTCACCTTGACCAGCAGCGGATCGTAATAGCGGGTAATGATCGCGCCGGTATAGGCCGTGCCACCGTCGAGGCGGATTCCGAAGCCGGCCGCCGAACGGTAGGCGGTGATGCGGCCGTAATCGGGAATGAAGTTCTGTTCCGGATCTTCCGTCGTGATGCGGCACTGCAGCGCGTGACCGTTGAGACGGATGTTCTCCTGGGCCGGAACGCCCGATTCGGGCGTGCCGATCGCCTCGCCTTCGAGGATGTGGATCTGCGCCTTGACGATATCGATGCCGGTGACGACTTCGGTCACCGTGTGTTCGACCTGGATGCGCGGATTGACCTCGATGAAGTAGAATTTGCCGGTATCGGCATCCATCAGATATTCGACGGTGCCGGCACCGATATAGTTGGTTGCCGCCGCAATCTTCAGCGAATAACCCGCCAGTTCCTGACGTTGCGCTTCCGAAAGATAGGGCGCCGGCGCCCGCTCGACGACCTTCTGGTTACGCCGCTGGATGGAGCAGTCGCGCTCGAAGAGATGCACGACATTTCCATGTGTATCGCCCAGCACCTGGCTTTCGACGTGGCGCGCCCGCTCGACGAGCTTTTCGAGATAGACCTCGTCCTTGCCGAAGGCCGCCATGGCCTCGCGCTTGGCTTCGGTGACCTCCTTGGCAAGATCGGCCTCGGAGCGGATGACGCGCATGCCGCGACCGCCGCCACCCCAGGATGCTTTCAGCATCACCGGATAGCCGACGTCGGCTGCCATTCGGGCAACTTGAGCCATATCGTCCGGCAAGGGCTCGGTCGCCGGAACCACCGGCACGCCGACCGATACGGCCAGGTTACGCGCAGCCACCTTGTTGCCGAGCTTGCGCATCGTGTCTGGCGTCGGACCGATGAAGATGATGCCTGCATTGTTACAGGCCTCGACAAACTCGGGGCTTTCGGAGAGCAGCCCGTATCCGGGATGAATTGCATCGGCACCGGAAAGCTTGGCGACCCGGATGACTTCCGGGATCGAAAGATAGCTTTCGATCGGTCCGAGATCTCGCTCCAGATGCGGGCCCCGCCCGACCTGATAACTCTCGTCCGCCTTGAGGCGGTGCAGAGACAGCTTGTCCTCTTCCGCCCAGATCGCAACCGTCTTGATGCCCAGTTCGTTCGCAGCACGGAACACGCGGATGGCGATTTCGGACCGATTGGCGCAGAGAATCTTAGTGATAGCCACAGGGTTATCCTCGAAAGAGCAGTTATTTACGAATTTGAGTAGACCGGACCCTCGCCGCCCTGCGGTGGAACCCAATTGATGTTCTGGTTCGGATCCTTGATGTCGCAGGTCTTGCAGTGGACGCAGTTCTGCGCGTTGATCACATAGACCTCCTCGCCATCCTTCTCGACCCACTCGTAGACGCCGGCCGGACAGTAGCGGGTTGAAGGACCGGCGTAGACCCCGAGTTCGGAGCGCTTCTGCAGCTCCATGTCCTTTACCTGCAGGTGAACCGACTGGTCTTCCTCGTGGTTGGTGTTGGAGAGGAAGACGGACGACAGGCGATCGAAGGTCAGCACGCCGTCCGGTCGCGGATAGGCGATAGGCTTGTGCTTGGCCGCCGGCTCCAGCGCCTCGGCATCGGTCTTGCCGTGCTTCAGCGTGCCGAAGACGGAGAATCCGAACAGCTGGTTGGTCCACATATCGAGGCCGCCGAGCGCCACGCCGATCGCGGTGCCGAACTTCGACCACAGCGGCTTGACGTTGCGCACGCGCTTCAGGTCCTTGCCAATGTCGCTTGCGCGCCAGTCGGTCTCGATATCGACCACCTCGTCGTTGGCACGACCAGCGGCAAGCGCTTCGGCGATCCTTTCGGCCGCCATCATGCCCGAGAGCACGGCGTTGTGGCTGCCCTTGATGCGCGGCACGTTGACAAAGCCGGCCGAACAGCCGATCAGCGCGCCACCCGGGAAGGAGAGCTTCGGCACGGATTGGTAGCCACCTTCGGTGATGGCGCGGGCTCCGTAGGAGATGCGCTTGGCACCCTCGAAGGTGCCGCGGATCGCCTCGTGCGTCTTGAAGCGCTGGAACTCCTCGAAGGGGTAGAGATAGGGGTTCTTGTAGTTCAGGTGAACGACGAAGCCGACCGCCACCAGGTTGTCATGCAGGTGGTAGAGGAAGGAACCGCCACCGGTGCTCATGCCGAGCGGCCAGCCGAAGGAGTGTTGCACGAGGCCAGGCCTATGATTCTCCGGCTTCACCTCCCAGAGTTCCTTCAGACCGATGCCGTATTTCTGCGGCTCGCGGTCCTTCTGAAGATCGAACTTGGCGATCAGCTGCTTGGCGAGCGACCCGCGCACGCCTTCCGAGATCAGAACATACTTGCCGAGCAGTTCCATGCCACGCGTGTAGTTCGGCCCCGGCTCGCCGTTCTTCTCGATGCCCATGTCGCCGGTCGCGACACCGATCACGGCACCCGCATCGTTATAGAGCACTTCGGAAGCGGCGAAGCCCGGATAGATCTCGACGCCGAGTCCTTCTGCCTTTTCCGCCAGCCAGCGACACACGAGCCCGAGCGAGATGATGTAGTTGCCGTGATTGTTCATCAGCGGCGGCATCAATGCGTTCGGCAGGCGCACCGAACCGGCGGGGCCCAAGAACAGGAACTGGTCGTCCGCCACCGGCGTGGTGAAGGGGTGCCCCTCCTCCTTGCGCCAGTCCGGCAACAGGCGGTCGATGCCGATCGGATCGACGACAGCGCCAGATAGCACATGGGCACCGACTTCCGCACCCTTTTCGAGCACGACTACTGAAAGCTCCGGATTGACCTGCTTCAGGCGGATTGCGGCCGACAATCCGGCCGGCCCGGCACCGACGATCACAACGTCGAATTCCATGCTCTCGCGTTCGGGGAGTTCCATCTGTTCGCTCACGGGCTATACAACCTTCTCGAACTCCGGCAGGACGTCGAAGAGGTCACCGACGAGGCCGTAATCGGCCACCTGGAAGATCGGCGCCTCCTCATCCTTGTTGATCGCGACGATCACCTTGGAGTCCTTCATGCCGGCGAGATGCTGAATGGCACCGGAAATGCCAGCGGCGATATAAAGGTCGGGTGCGACGACCTTGCCGGTCTGCCCCACCTGCCAGTCGTTCGGCGCGTATCCGGCGTCAACTGCGGCGCGCGATGCGCCGACGGCAGCCCCCAGCTTGTCGGCGAGCGGCAGGATAACCTCCTGGAATTTTTCCGCGGAACCGAGAGCACGGCCGCCCGACACGATGATCTTGGCAGAGGTGAGCTCCGGACGCTCCGACGAAGCAATCGCATCCGAGACAAAGCTCGACAGGCCGGGATTGGCCGGTGCCGATGCTTGCTCTACGGAGGCTGAGTCACCTTCACCGGTCGCCTGGAAGGCTGCGGTACGTACGGTGATCACTTTCTTGCCGTCCGTCGACTGCACAGTCTGGATCGCATTGCCGGCATAGATCGGCCGCTTGAAGGTATCGGGCGAGATGACTTGGATGATCTCGGAGACCTGCATCACGTCGAGAAGTGCCGCCACGCGCGGCATGACGTTCTTTGCCGAGGCCGTTGCCGGTGCAATGATCGTGTCGTAGCCGCCGGCCAGCGAGACGATCAGATCTGCAAGCGGTTCTGCAAGGCTATTCGCAAGGTCGCCGCTGTCGGCCAGCAGGACCTTGGATACGCCGTCGAGCTTGGCAGCCGCGTCGGCCGCACCCTGTGCGCCCGAGCCGGCAACGAGGACGTGGATGTCGCCGCCGATTGCCTTGGCTGCCGTCAGCGCCTTGGCGGTCTGGTCGGATACGCTGCTGTTGTCGTGTTCTGCCAGAAGAAGAATGGCCATGTTTCTTGTCTCCCTGTTCTTCCGGTTTAAAGCACGCCGGCTTCGGTCTTGAGCTTCTCGACGAGCTCGGCCACGCTTGCGACCTTGATGCCGGCTTTGCGTCCGCTCGGCTCCTCGGTCTTCAGCACCTTCAGGCGCTGCGCCGTGTCGACGCCGAAGTCGGCCGGTGTCTTCTTGTCGAGCGGCTTCTTCTTCGCCTTCATGATGTTGGGCAGCGAGGCATAGCGCGGCTCGTTGAGGCGAAGGTCGGTGGTAACGATGGCCGGAAGCTTCACTTCCACCGTCTGCAGCCCGCCGTCGACTTCGCGGGTCACCTTGGCGGCGCCGTCGCCGAGCTCGACCTTGGAGGCGAAGGTCGCCTGGCCCCACTTCAGAAGCGCGGCGAGCATCTGGCCGGTCTGGTTGCTGTCGTCGTCGATCGCCTGCTTGCCCATGATAACGAGGCCCGGCGCTTCCGCTTCGGCGACACCCCTGAGGATCTTGGCAACAGCAAGCGGCTCGACTGTCTCATCGGTCTCTACCAGGATTGCCCGGTCCGCACCCATTGCAAGGCCCGTCCGCAGCGTCTCTTCGGCCTTGGCGGGGCCGATGGAGACGACCACCACTTCCTCGGCCTTGCCGGCCTCCTTCAGCCTCAGGGCTTCCTCGACTGCGATTTCATCGAAGGGGTTCATCGACATCTTGACGTTGGCGAGCTCCACACCCGTCCCATCCGGCTTGACGCGGATCTTGACGTTGTAGTCGACAACGCGTTTGACGGGGACTAGGATCTTCATCTGCGTGGGTCTCCTCTGATCGCCCCGGAGGAACTGATCCATGATATCGGGGAACTGGGCGAGTGCTATTGCGGTCTTGCCGCAGCAAGGATGCGGCGCGCTTTGGCTCGTACAGGTGCGTCCACCATCTCCCCATCAATCGCGACGGCGCCGTCCCTCGCCGCAAGAACCCTGTTCGCCCAAGCAATTTCTTTCTCGCCAGGGGTGAAAGCCGCTCTGACGCTTTCGACCTGCTTGGGGTGAATGCAGAGCTTTCCGGTCATACCGACGGCACGGGCGTGGGCTGCGTCGCCGAGCAGCAGTTCTGGGTCATCGAGCCTTGTCGTCACGCCATCGATAGGGGCAGCGATGCTCGTCAGGCGGGACGCGAGCACCAACTCATTGCGCGCCGGAAGGAGCAGAGACTGCTCATGCAACATTCCGAGATCGGCGCAGTAATCCACAGAGCCGAAGACAAGACGCCGGACGCTGGGAAGAGACGCGATCGCGCGGGCCTCCGCCATGCCACGAGCGCTCTCGATGAGGGCCAGAAGCGGAATGTCGCCGAGTGCTTTGGTAACGCCTGCGATCTGTCTCGGATTGTCAGCTTTCGGAAGCATGACGGCGGCGGGACGCAGCGCGATGACCGCCCGCAAATCAGCATCATGCCATGGCGTCCCAAGGGGGTTGATGCGCACCAAAACTGGCAGATCCGTGAAGCCGCATTCCAGCATTCTCCGGGCGGTGTCCTTGTCTCCGCTCGCTACCGCGTCCTCCAGATCAAGGATGACGGCATCCGGGCGAGACGCAGCCGCCTTGGCAAAGCGTTCGGCTCGGTTGGCCGGAACGAACAGGAGTGTGCACATGTCGTCGAGCGCTACCATTCTGCGGTCGCCTCCATCCCGACCGAGCCATCGTTTCGCGCCGTCCACAGCTTCATCGTGTTACCGTCGGAGGAGGCGTTCACGGTGAACATGCCGGGTCCGAAAACGGGTGCGAGACTGCGGAACCTGAAACGCTTCGGGGCGGCACCACACCAGTCGGCTGCGTGTTGGCACAGCATGGTCGCCTGTAGCGGTCCGTGGACAACGAGACCGGGATAATGTTCTTCCTCATGCGAATAAGGGGCGTCGTAGTGAATACGATGGCTGTTGAAGGTCAGCGCGGAATAGCGGAACAGAAAAGCAGCAGTTACGTCGACCTGCACCGAGCTTTCGCCCACCGGAGCTTTCTCCACTGCCTTTCTGTCTGGCGTGGGGGGCGACACCGCATCGCGGTATACGATATCTTGGCGTTCTGTCAGCACCAGCCGCCCATCGCTCTCGATGGCATGGCGGACCGTGACGAAGCAAAGCGTTCCGGTGCGGCCCCGCTTGACCGCCACATCCTCGACGACGGAACGCCGCGTGACAATCTCGCCGATCCGCAATGGCGAATGGAAATCGATCGCTCCGCCTGCCCACATGCGGCGCGGCAAAGGAACGGGCGGAAGAAAGCCACCGCGGGCGGGATGCCCGTCCGCTCCAAGTTCCGCCGTCGGCACCATCGGCTGCGACAGGCAAAAGTGAAAGAGCAACGGCAAGGCAGCCGTCCCGTAACGGGAGGTTCGATCGAAAGTCGCTTCGAAGCGGTCGACCGACGCCTGTGTCAGCATCTCGCTGTTCTGGTCTTCGCGGCCGATCCAGCCCCTAAGGTGGTCGAGGTCGAGTTGCATGATCAATCCTTCCCGGACAAAGGTTGCAGCATCGGCACCGGCCCATAATTCTGCGTCCTGCCGCGCCAAACCGGGGCGGGTGCGGGATAGGAAACCGGACCGTTCGGCGTATCAACGGTAATCCGGCGAAGATGGGGATGAGCCGAAAGACCGGCCATGTCGTTGACTGAGGCAAAGGCTATATCGGCCCGTTCCAGGGTGGAGAACGCCTCCTTTTCGGATCTGGTTGCAAAACCAGCGGCGACAGCTGCGTCGGTCTCTGTGCGGTTTCTGACGCGCGCAGCATTGATCGAGAACCGGGGGTCGTCCTTCAGTTCGGGGCGGTTCAAGAAGATGTCGCAGAATTTCGCCCATTCCCGGTCGCTCTGGATCGCGATCAGGATCTGGCGGCCATCGCCGGCGGTAAACACACCATAAGGCGCGATGGAGGGATGCGCCATTCCGACCCGATGAGGGGTCCTTCCTCCTTCGTGGTTGAGAAGCGGCACGGTGAGCCAATCGGCGATCACATCGAACATGGAGATCGAAATTGCCGAGCCCCTGCCGGTCACCGCACGCAGGAGGATTGCCTCCAAGACTGCCGAATATGCGGTCGCGCCGGTCGCGATGTCCACGACCGATAGGCCAACCCGCGCCGGTTCGGATGGGCCGCCGGTGATGGAACACAAGCCCGATTCCGCCTGGATCAGGAGGTCGTACGCTTTACGATCCACCATTGGGCCAGTTTCGCCGTAGCCAGTAATCGAGCAGACGATCAGGTGGGGAAACTCCGTCTCCAACCGCTCGAAGGAAAAGCCGAGCCGGGCAAGCGCCCCGTATTTAAGGTTCTGAACCAGCACATCGGCATCGCCGAGCAAGCGGGTCAATTCGCTCTGGCCTTCCGGGGAGGCAAGGTCCAGCGTTATCGACGTCTTGCCGCGGTTGAGCCACACGAAATAGCTTGACTGCCCCTTCGCAACCTCATCATAGCCCCGGGCAAAGTCGCCTTCGGGACGTTCGACCTTGGTGACGTCGGCGCCGGCATCGGCAAGTCGGACGGTCACGAATGGCGCAGCCACGGCCTGCTCGATCGCGATGACCTTTATCCCTTCAAGCGGGCGCATCATCAAAATGACCTCGGCAGATGCAGAACATGTTCGGCGACGTAGGACAGGATGAGGTTTGTCGAGATTGGTGCTACCTGATACAACCGGGTCTCGCGGAACTTGCGCTCGACGTCGTATTCGTTGGCGAAGCCAAAGCCTCCATGAAACTGTAGACAGGCATTGGCCGCTTCCCACGACGCCTTCGCAGCGAGATATTTCGCCATGTTGGCTTGAGCGCCGCAATCCAGACCGGCATCGTAACGTCGGCACGCATCAAATCGCATGAGGTTCGCCGCCTCCACTTCGATGAAGGCTTCGGCAATGGGGAATTGTACACCCTGATTCTGACCGATCGGTCGTCCGAACACCTCGCGTTCAGAGACGTATTTGCTGACACGCTCGGTAAACCAATAACCGTCGCCGATGCATTCGGCAGCGATCAGGACGCGTTCTGCGTTTAGGCCAGTCAGAATATACTTGAACCCGCTCCCCTCTTCGCCAATCAGGTTCTCTTCCGGAATCTCGAGATTGTCGAAGAAGAGCTCGTTCGTCTCGTGGTTCACCATGTTTGGGATGGGCTTGACGGTCATGCCGCACTTCACCGCGTCCCTGATGTCGACCAGGAAGATTGACAAACCGTGAGATCTTTTCACGACGTCCGACAGCGGCGTCGTGCGGGCTAGAAGGATCATCAGGTCCGAATGCTGGACACGGCTGATCCACACCTTTTGCCCGTTGATGACGTAGCGGTCGCCCTTCTTGACGGCCGTGGTCTTGATCTTGGTCGTGTCGGTGCCGGTGGTCGGTTCTGTCACGCCCATCGACTGCAACCTCAGTTCTCCTGTGGCAATCTTGGGCAGGTACTTTTGTCGCTGCTCCTCCGACCCGTGGCGGATCAGCGTGTTCATATTGTACATCTGGCCATGGCAGGCTCCGGAATTGCCGCCGGATCGATTAATCTCCTCCATAATCACGGAGGCCTCCGTCAAGCCGAGCCCTGAGCCGCCATATTGTTCGGGGATCAACGCGGACATCCATCCTTCGCGCGTCAGGGCATCAACGAAAGCCTCGGGATAGGCTCGCTTCTCGTCAATTCTTCTGTGATATTCGTCGGAAAATTGTGCGCACAGCGCGCGGACGCCGGCCCGAATCTCTGGATAGTCTTCGTTATTCGTCGTCGTCACCTGCATACCTCCGCATCGAAGTTCGCACGACGATACGTTTTTCTATGGCATCGCACAAATATATGTTTATGATTTTAGATATAACATGTTTGTATGGGTTCAGCGCGTGACCGGAGAGTTCCATGGATTTGAGACAATTGCGGTATTTCCGGACGATAGCGGAATTCGGGTCTATCTCGGCAGCCTCCCAGCAGCTCGGCATCGCGCAGCCGGCGCTGTCATTGCATGTGCGCAACATGGAGGAACGTCTCGGCGTCAAGCTGCTTGCGCGCGAGGCGCGGGGTGTTTCCCTGACTGAGGCCGGAGAGCTTATGGCACGGCGTTCGCGAATGCTTCTGGACGAGATGACGCGGCTGGAAGACGATATACGCAACCTAGGTTCTTCGCCCACCGGCGATGTGCGCCTCGGACTGCCGGGCACGATCGGCGGCATTCTTTCCGTGCCTCTCGTTCTTGCGGGGAAGGAGAGTTATCCCGGTATCCGTCTGACGATCGGCGAAGCAATGAGCGGCTTCGTTCTCGACTGGCTGCGGGAGGGACAGACCGATATCGCGATCCTCTACCTGCCCGCCGAAGACCAGCGTTTCCGCTCGGATCTTCTACTGAGCGAGGAACTTGTTCTGATCGCGCCGAAGGGTGCTGTCATGGAGGAACCCTTTCAGCCTGAGCATCTGACCACGGTGCCGCTCATTTTGCCGAGCCCGGCGCATGGTCTCCGAACCCTGCTTGACGTTTGGGCCAAGCAGCACAGGATCACCCTAAATGCCACGGTCGAACTGGACTCCTACTCAAACATCAAAACGCTCGTACAGCAAGGATATGGCTACTCGATACTTCCGCTCCATGCCGTCGCCGCAAACGCTGGTGATGGTCACCTTCGAGTACTGAAGTTCCATAAGGACGAATTGCGCCGAAACGTGTTTCTGGTCTGGGATACCAGCAGACCATCCAGTCATGCGGCCGCCGCGATCATCCAGCTCACCCGAAAGATCATCGACGATCTCGTCGGATCGGGCATATGGGCTGGCGCACGGCAGGAGGGCCAGGCGCTTTGGGCGGATGGATAAACAGGACCGCTGCATCCTGTGCCCTTGTGGGCAACATGACTGCGCCAGCCCTTGCCGAAAGGTGCGCGTCAGACGCAATTGCCGTCAGCGATGCGACGGCGCCCCGAAGAAATTGGAGCCGATCCAATCCGCGGAGCGCTTGAGATCATCCGCAAGGTTCTGGATTTGGGCGCGTGATTGCTGACCTGCAATCGAAATACCGCTAAGTCCGTAGCGCGCGCGGGCATGAGAATCGGTAACGACCGCCGCTGCGACCTCAAGACCGTTGAAGAGGTTTCCGAAATCGAAGGCGAAGCCGTTCTTGCGGGCGGCGGCGACATCCGATCGATATTCTTCAAAACCCGGGGACGTTTGCCAGGTCAATGTTTCGAATGTCCGACGCAGCGCGTCATCCGGTATGTTCTGGAGCGCCGCATAGCAGCGTCCCACGGCTCCGACATAGGCTGGGAGACGTGCACCCAAATTCATGTCGACCCGTACTGTCTTCGATGACGACGCCCTGTTGCTGAGCACGATGCGTTCGTCGGCGGTAAAGTTCCAAAGGCAGATCAGGCTGTTATGTCTGCGCGAGAGTTCTTCGATCTCCGGCCTCACAATATCCACCGGATTTGCCGACAGCAGCGGAACCGCCAAGCCGAGAAGACCAATACCCGGTGAGTAGGTTTTCGTGGCATCGTCGAATGTGACAAGGCCTTCCTGGAGCAGCGTGCCAAGAATGTTGAAGCTGGTGCTAACGCTAACTCCCGTTGCCCGTGCGATCTGGTTCACGCCCGTGGGCGTGCCCTGCTCAGATACGTAACGGAGAATTCGAAGGCCGTTATGGACTGCGCCAACTGACTTTCCTTTGACCGCTTCTTCTTTCGGCATATGCGTCGATCTGATCCTTTTTCAAACCAATATCTGTAAATGACACGCAGCGCCAGATCGGGCGCGCCGAAAGAAATGTTCGGCGTGGCCGGTTCAGACAGGATCCCAAGAAAAGATGTCGGCCGAGACTTCGAGTGGATAGAAGTCGGCCTTTAACGCCGGGATTGCATGCTCGGCAATGTCGGAGACGGTCCATCCCTCTCCCCGATGGACCGAGCGGATGGGTCGCGGCTGGCTGAACAGGAAGATTTCGTTGTTGCGCACGCTGAAGATCTGCCCGTTCACCTCCCGTGCTGCGTCGGACAGAAGATAGGCGACCATCGTCGCGACCTTGTCCGGCGTCATCTGCTTGAGCCTGGCAACACGTTCCTTCTGATCGTCGGTCTCGGCCTTGATGGAGCTGATCATCCGGCTCCAGGCGAAGGGCGCGATGCAATTGGAGCGCACGCCGAATTTCTGCATGTCGAGCGCAATGGACTTAGACAGCCCTACGACGCCCAGCTTCGCTGCCGAATAGTTTGCCTGAGCGAGATTGCCGATCAGGCCGGAGGTGGATGTCATATGCACGAACGCTCCGCTGCCCTGCTCCTTGAAATGGGGCGCGGCTGCGCGGCTTACGTTGAAACTGCCGTAAAGATGCACCTTCAGCACCTGATCGAGATGCTCTGCGGGCATTTTGTGAAAGAAGCCGTCTCGCAGAACACCGGCATTGTTGACCACGCCGTCGATGCGGCCAAACGCCTTGATCGCGGCCGCAACCATGGCTTCCGCGCCGTCGGCCTCGCTGACGCTCGATGTGTCCGCCACGGCCTGACCGCCGGCCTGATGGATCTCCGCGGCGACCCGATGCGCCGGACCCTCATCGCTCCCGCTGCCGTCGAGCGCGGCGCCGATGTCGTTGACAACGACGCATGCACCTTCGGCTGCCGCGACCAGAGCGATTGCCCGGCCGATGCCGCCGCCGGCGCCGGTCACGACGATGGATTTACCCTTGAGCATAGATGTTTCCGTCATGGCTTGTCCTCCGCAATCACAGGCCGTTCTTGATGAGCTGGCGGGCGATCAACAACTGCTGGATTTGGCTCGTCCCCTCGTAGATCCGGAACAGCCGCACATCGCGATAGAACCGTTCGACTGCATATTCTGTCATGTACCCGGCGCCGCCATGAACCTGAACGGCACGGTCGGCGATCCTGCCGACTGCCTCCGTCGCGAAATATTTCGTCGCCGATGCGTTTATGCGGGCGGAGCCTGCGGCGTCATATTCGGCAGCCGTCGCGCGCACGAGTGACTGCGCCGCTGTAAAGTCCGTATAGCTGTCGGCGATCATGGCCTGGATAAGCTGGAATTCCCCGATTGGCTGACCGAACTGGCGGCGGTCTTGGGCAAAGGCCAGCATTTCCTGGATCAGGCGCTTGCACATCCCCGTAGCCAAAGCCCCTATATGGATGCGGCCGCGGTCCAGGACGCGCATCGCCAGCTTGAAGCCCTGTCCAGGCTCCAGCCCGATAATGGCTTCGGAAGGGACCCGCACATTGTCGAAGATCACATCACACGTCGTCGTCCCGCGCTGGCCCATCTTCCTGTCCTTTGCCCCAAGCGTGATGCCCGGAGCATCCGCGGGAACGAGGAAGGCCGAAATCGCGCCGGCGCCCGCCGCTTCGAAATCGGTGCGGGCCATGACGGTGAACAGTCCCGCCCGCGCGGCATTCGTGATGTAGCGCTTGGTGCCCGAGATCAGGTAATCGTCACCGTCGCGGATCGCTTTGGTGGTGAGGCTTGAGGGGTCGGAGCCGGAGTCCGGCTCGGTGAGCGCAAACGAGGCAATCATCTCCCCAGATGCAAGCTTCGGCAGATATGTTTCCTTCTGCTTTTCGGTGCCGGCGAGAATTAGGCCGCGCGCACCGATGCCGATGTTTGTCCCGAACAGCGACCGAAAGGCGGGCGCCGTTTGACCAAGTATCATCGCGATCTCGGATTCCTGCCGGCAGTTCAGGCCGATGCCGCCATAATCGGGCGAAATCGTTAGGCCGAAAAGGCCGAGTTCCTTCATCTCTTTGACAATCTCCTCGGGGATATCGTCGGTTTCTTCGACGCGCATCTCGTTGGGCACCAGCCGCTCCCTAACGAAGCGCTCGATCGCGTCCTTAAGTTGCGAAAAGGTTTCGTTGTCTATCTCGTTCATCGGTGTCTCGTTCCTGTTCGTCGCTGATTAGTCGTTGAGCCGAAGCGTGCCTTCGATCACTCGTACGCCGTCCTCGGTCGTCACATGGACATGGTAGCTGCCGTCGGCTGAGTTCACCTCGCCGCCTGTCACCAACACGCTTCCGACGGGTGCCGGCCGCGAAAAGCGGACGTCCAATTCGTGCGGCACGCAGCCAAAAGTCGTTTCGATGGCCTGGGCTAACAATGACAGGCCTAGCGTCCCATGATTGATCGGGCCCCCGAAGACGGTATTCGTTGCGAAGCCCGGGTCCACATGAATGGGGTTGAAGTCGGCCGTCAGCTCGGCATATCGCGCGGTCTTCATCGCACTGGTTTGGATTCGGGCCTCGGCAAGCCGTATGGGCCGAGCGGCACTCCTCGTCTGCTCCATGGTTTTACTCCGCCCAGATCGTGAGAATTTCGCCGGTAAGCAGCGCGTCACCGCCTGATACAATTCGGCTTTCGAAGGTCAGCCACTTTCGGCCTTTGCGCTCTTCCTTCTTCGTCACGCGGGTAGTGACAATAAGCGCCTCGTCCATTCGGGGTGCACGGCCTGAGAGATGCAGTTTCTGGCCCGCATGGATGTTCCCCGGTGGCCGCGGCTGCGCCACGAACAAATAGGCCTCCATCATCACACTGATGAGCAAGCTATTTGACGGCTGACGCTTAGCTGCACAGTAGGGGCGATCAAAAATCGCGGCCCAAAGGCGCAGTTTCGCATCGTCGATACTCAGCATCGACGTGCCGAGGTCTTGGCCTTCTTCGAACGCGGCATAGTTCCAAATTTTCGGAACGTCAGAACGGAGTTCCATTTTTCTCTCCCACGCTTCTGAAGCCGCAGGCCAATTTTTGGCTTGTGTCGCTTCAATGAATGTGTGAATGATATTCACTATGGAGAATTGCTAGCACGCCGCGTCGCAGTTTGAAAGCCCAAAAGAAGGCAAACCAAACCGAGGTTGGCTGAAGGAGGAGATGGCTGTGGGAGGAAAGACCGATTCAATTGGGCCGGCACTGGAAGGACTGCGTGTTCTTGATTTTGGACGCTATATCGCAGCCCCTCTCTGCGCGGCGCTTCTCGCGGATATCGGTGCCGATGTGATCCGGGTGGAGCCCGCAACGGGCGCCTCCGACCGCGATGTCATGCCTCTGGGTGCTAACCAGGACGGCGCGCTCTACACCCAAATGAATCGAGGAAAGCGCTCGCTTGCGCTCGATTTCCGGTGCCTTGCCGACTCTCCGGTGCTCAAGGCTCTGGTTCCCACATCGGATATCGTCGTGGTCAATATGCCACCGAAGCAGCTTGAGAAGGTCGGATTGAACTACGCGGCATTATGTGCGCTCAAGCCGGACATAATCCTGACGACCATCTCCGCCTATTCTACATCGGGGGAGAATCGGAATCTGACAGGGTTCGATGGTACGGGTCAGGCGCTGAGCGGCGCGATGCATATTGCTGGAAACGGCAGCATGCCCATGCGCGCGGCGGTTTCCTACGTCGACTACAGCACCGGTATCACTGCCGCCTATGCTACGCTTGCGGCCGTTATCGCCCGGATGAGGAGCGGCCACGGACAGCATGTCGAAACCTCTCTTATGCAGAATGCGCTCGCAATCATGAACCCGATTCTGATCGAAGCGGCGACTGGCGCGCGCCACCGCGTCGCCACAGGCAACCGCTCTCCAATCTCCGGTCCTTCGGACGCTTTCGAGACGAAGGACGGCTGGGTCATGATTCAGGTGATTGGCGACGCCATGTTCGCGCGTTTCGCAGAGCAGATCGGACGGCCGGATCTCGTCGTTCATGACGATTACGCCTCGGACATCGCGCGCGGTGAAAACGGGGCGGCGCTGAGCGCGGTGGTCGCAGATTGGTGCCGCAGGCAGACATCCGAGGACGTCCTGCGCCGCCTCTCTCAGGCGCGCATTCCGTGCGTCCCGATCTTGACGCCGGCGCAGGCATTGCAGGCGTCGCAAACGCTTGGCGGCGGTTACTTTTCATATCCCGGCGGAGAGGCCGTGCCCATCGCGGCGCCCATGGCACAGATCGCCGGGCCTGCGGCTCTCTACCCGGCGCCCCGTCTGGGCGCTCACAACACCGAGATCATGCGCGAGCTCGGGATGCTTGCTTGACAAGCAGGACGACGGATTCGTGCTGAAATATCAATCTAAGGGAGGAACCAACATGATGATGAAGGGACAATCGAAGAGTGGAGCTGCCGTGCTGGCGCTTGCCGGCCTGATCGCAGGTGCCGCGCAGGCCGAGGAGGTCATCAAGCTGGGCCTATCGGTTCCGCTCTCCGGCGCGGCTGCAGTCTGGGGCAAGGGGGCGGAATTCCTCTGCAACACCGCAGCCCGGGAGATCAGGGAAGGCGGCGGCGTATCCGTCGGCGGCGAGATCTACAATTTCGAGTGCCTGTCGTACGACAATAAATACAATGCGGCTGAAGGTACTAAGGTTGCCCAGGCGCTGCTGAACCGCGAGGGCGTCAAGTTTATTGGCGGAAGTGTCGGGACCGCACCGGTCCAGGCCTTGCAGGCGCTTGCAGAGCGGCAGGACGCTCTGGTGTTTACCGTCGCGTGGGGCGCAAGCATCAAGGGCGTGGATCACCCTATGACCTTCACGCAGATGAATACGCCAGGCGAGATCCTACCGCTTCTGATCGCCTACATTGCAAAGCAGTACCCGGAGGCAAAGTCCGTCGCAATGCTGAACCCGAATGATGCCACCGGGAAGGAGACCGAGGCGCTGGCGGGAGATGTCTGGGGAAGGAACGGTGTCGAAATTGCGGCGAGCGATTTCTATGAACGCGGCACAACAGAATTTCAGCCTATCGCAGCACGGCTTGAGTCGCTCAAGCCGGCGATTATCGATCTGGGCGCGACGCCGCCCGCGGATGCGGGTGCGATCTTCAAGGAGCTTGATGTGCTCGGCTGGAAAGGGGTGAAGGTGGTCGAGGTCGGCACTGGAGCCGACGGCCTGAAAGCCACCGGCGGCGATGCGGCGGAAGGTGTCTATATGGGCGCAGGTGTGACCTTCGACGGCGACAATGCGACTGATCATCAGAAAGCGGTGAACGAACAGGCAAAGGCCCAACTCGGCGAGTCGCTCAATGCGGTCCAAATCGGCTTCTACGACTCCGTCTACGCTTTGAAGGCTGCGATGGAGAAGGCTGACAGCGTGGATCCCAAGACCGTGGCAGATGTGCTTCCACAGGTCTCCTTCAAGAGCTTCTATGGCGAGGAAGTAGGCTTCTACGGAAAGGAGCTTTACGGCCGCAATCAGCAGATGCGCCTGCCAATCATCGTGACCAAGGTGATCGGCGGCAAGCTCGTCGAAGTTGCCCGGTTGACGCCATAAAAGGGGCAGTGCCCGGATCGTAGAGATACTCTCATGCAAACCTTCATTCAGCTTAGCGCTACGGCCCTGCAGATCGGCGCTGTTTACGTCCTTTTTTCCCTCGGATTGACGCTGATCTTCGGGGTGATGAGGATCGTGAATTTCGTGCACGGCCACATCTTTTCGGTCGCGGCCCTGGTCGTTGCCTATCTGCTCCCAGCATTGGCCACGGGCGGTCTATCCGCCCCGGCCGCCTATGTTCTGGCTTCCCTGGTCGCTATCACCGCAGCCTTGAGCGTTGGCGCACTCCTCTACATCTTTGGTTTTCGCTATTTTCAGCGCGACCTCGTAGGATCGTTCATTCTTTCCATCGGCCTCGTCTTGCTGCTCGACGGGGTCCTGCTGCATGTTTTCGGTGGGGCCGTCCGTGGTGTGCCCGAAATCTTTCCGGGCAGGGTGTCGATCGGCGGGGCACAGGTCACGGTCCAGCGGCTGTTTCTGTGCGCTGTCGCGGTGCTCATGGCAGTGTCGCTCTACCTCACACTCGGTCACAGCAGGTTGGGCAAGGCTCTGCGCGCCGTTTCCTATGACCATGAAGCGGCGATGATGGTAGGCGTGCCCTATGCGCGCATCGCCTTTTTTGGCTTCATGATTGCCTCGCTGCTCGCCGCCATCGCCGGCGCGCTTCTGGCGCCGGTCACCATTGTCTCGCCCGTCATCGGTACCGATTATCTAATCAAGGGGTTCATCGCTGTCATCATCGGCGGACTAGGAAGCGTGCCGGGCGCGATCCTGGGGAGTATTTTTGTCGCTTCGATCGAAACCTTCGGCAGCTACTACTTGGATTCCTCCTATGCGACTCTGGCTATCTTCGGGCTGGTGATCATCGTTCTGCTTTTCTGTCCCAAAGGAGTGCTCGGTCGTGGATAGGCGTTTCCCTCTCGGTCTATGGGTCGTCCTTGGCGGAACGGCTCTTCTGCTCTCATTGCTGATTCAGGATATCTACCTGAGAAGCATCCTGAACCTGATGGCGATCAGCGCCCTTCTGGCCACAAGCCTGCGCTTTGTCATGCTCATGGGGGAGTTGAACTTCGCGCTGGCTGCCTTCACCGGTTTGGGGGCCTATTCCGCCGGCTATCTGAGCACGGCGCTGGGCTTGCCCTTCGCCTTCGCGGTTCTAGTCGCTGGAGTAATCACGGCGCTGGCAAGCGCAGTTTTCGGCGCGATCACCCTACGCGCTAAGGGGCCGTATTTCCTGCTCATCGGTTTTGCCTTCTCTGAAGCGATGCGCGTGGCTTATTCCAAGATCGATGCTGTCGGTGGGACGTCCGGCATGGTGGGTATCTATCCGCCGCGCGTATTCGAAGATTGGATGCCCTTTATCGTCGTGAGCACTGTGCTCCTGCTCCTGCTCGCATTCTATCTTGTCGAGAGATCGAATTTCGGGCGAATACTTTTCGCCATCCGGGAGAACGAGGATGTTGCCCGCAGCGTCGGCATCAGAACCTATATTTGCAAGGTCATCGCGATATCCGGTGCCTGTTTTGCCGCTGGCCTTGCGGGCGGGCTTCACGCCTTCGTCAACCAGGTCATCAGCCCTGGCGACTTCAGCTATCTGCTAGCGGCTTTCGCACTCGCCTATGTCAAGATTGGTGGTGAGGACAATTTCCTGGGACCCATTGTGGGGGCCGTCCTGCTTGTCGCACTGTCAAGTTATGCAATCGGATTTGGGGGTGATGAGCATTTCCTCTATGGCGGCGCCATTATAATCGCGGTGCTCCTGATGCCAAAAGGTGTCCTGGGCCTGCTCGGCAAACTGCGGCTGAACGGCGCCGCCCTGATCGGGAAGGTGAGCGCAGATGCATACTGAAACTGAACCCCTTCTTAAGGTCGAGGGCGTTAGCCGCCGCTTCGGCGGGTTGATGGCCGTGAACGCCCTCAATCTCGAAGTCCGGCCCGGCGAAATTTTTGGTTTGATCGGACCGAACGGCGCCGGAAAAAGCACGACATTCAACGTCATCAGCGGCTTTATGTCCCCGACGGTCGGCAAGGTGACTTTCGCCGGGCAGGAGTTACCGGGCGGCAGGGTCGGCGCGGCAAGCAAGGCGGGGCTTGTCCGGACTTTCCAGCATGGCAGCTACGTGCGGAGCATGAGCGTCGGCGATAACATCCGTCTGGGCACGCTGGCACGAATCGCACCGAGCCGGCGCGCCGAGAAGGTTCGGGAAACGGCCGCCTTGCTGGGACTTACGGACGTAGTCGACGAGCTCGCGGGAAACCTGTCGCATGGGCTTCAGCGACTGGTCAGCATCGCAATCGCGATTGCCGCCGCGCCGAAACTACTTTGTCTCGACGAGCCGCTTACCGGTCTCAACGAGACGGAAGTTGCCACCGTCCTTCGCGTTCTCGACGGGTACAGAAAGTCGAAGGATCGAGCGATCCTGCTGGTAGAACACAACATGAAGGCCGTCATGACGATCTGCGATCGCATCCATGTTTTGCATCACGGTGAATTTCTGGCCGCTGGAACGCCTGTGGAAATACAAAGCAGCAAAGCCGTCATCGAAGCGTATCTGGGGGCTGCCCATGCCGTTTGATCATGCAACCCTTGAAGTTTCAGGCTTGAGTGCGGGCTATGGATCGGTGCCGGTCCTGCACGATGTGTCGATAATGGTAAAGCGCAACAGCGTCGTCACCTTGATCGGTGCCAACGGCGCAGGCAAATCGACGCTAATCAAGGCGATCTGCGGACTGGTACGCGCGACGGCAGGCACCGTCCTGTTCAACGGCGCCGACTGCACCCGGCACCGACCAGACCAGATGGTGCGCGACGGCCTCGGCATCGTGCCGGAAGGACGCCGGCTGTTCGGCGACATGACACTGCGCGAGAACCTCGAGCTTGGTGCCTACGCAAGACGCGACCGTCAGAAGGTCGCCGAAGATTTTGATCGTGTTCTGGTGCTGTTTCCGGAATTGCGGAGCCGTCTGTCGACACAGACGAAATCGTTCAGCGGCGGCCAGCAGCAGATGGTGGCGATCGCCCGGGCGCTGATGGGCGCGCCCAAGCTCTTGCTGCTTGACGAACCGACGATCGGTTTGGCCCCGGTCGTGGTGAACAGGGTTGCCACGCTGATCCGTGAGATTTCAGCGCTTGGCGTCGATATTCTCCTCATCGAGCAGAATGCCGAGGTTGCCCTTTCCATCGCGGACTTCGGTTACGTTCTGGAGAATGGCCGCGTGGTGACAGCAGATCGGGCCGAGGCATTACTGGAGAATCCGCAGGTGAGACAAGCCTATCTGGGAGTGTGATGTGACAAAGGTATTATCGATCTGGACACCTGGAGACGACATTGTCGAGAACGCGCAGGTCTCGAAGCTTGCTCGTTCGCTTGGATGCGCTGATTATGATGAGCTTTATGCTCTCTCGCTTGCGGACCCACAGCGTTACTGGGACGCGGTCAACTCGTTTTGCGTCATCCGCTGGCGTCATCCTTACTCAGCTTATGCGGATTTCTCGCGTGGGCGGGAGTTCCCCGTCTGGTTTCCAGGCGGCCGCCTGAACTGGACCGACACCCTGCTCGACCACGCCGACGACGGGCCGGACAGACCCGCCGTCACGGGTGTCTCGGAGAACGGGGAGACGGAGACATTGACCTATGGCGGGCTGCGCGCGAGCGTCAAGCGCGTTGCCGCCGGGCTAAAGGCTCAGGGTGTCGGGCGTGGAGACCGTATCGGACTGCTAATGGAGAACGGCGTCCCCGCAACGGTGACGTTTCTGGCAATCAGCTATATTGGCGCGGTTGCGGTGCCGCTGTTCAGCGGTTTTGGCAGTGATGCCATACTTGCTCGACTACAGTCCTGTGATGCTTCCGTTCTCGTTGTGACCACGGGCTTTGAGCGGCGCGGCAAGTTCGTCTCTACCAGGCAAACCGTCGAAACTGTGCGCGCAGCGATGCCGGCCAATGTAAAGATCATACAGAAACTGTCCCCTTCCGGACCAAGCGAACTCTGGCCCGGCGCTGGCGATTGGGATGATCTCGTCCGGAACGGCGTCATGGACGAGCCCGAGGTGATGGAAACCTCAGATCCGTTCATGCTGATCTACACTTCCGGTACCACCGGCAAACCCAAAGGCACGGTCCACACCCACGGCAGTTTTCCAATTAAGGTCGCGCATGATTCCGCCGTGCATTTCAATGTCTCGCCTGCTTCGACCTATTGCTGGCCGGCCGATATGGGGTGGATTGCCGGTGCTCTCGTGCTCACCTCGGCGCTTAGTCGCGGCGCGCATCTCGTCTGTTACGATGGTGCGCCGGATTATCCCGATTGGGGCCGCCTTGGCCGCTTGATCGAAACCCATCGTATCACCCATTTCGGATCTGCGCCGACCCTGATTCGCGGGCTTGCGGCAAACGAGGCGATCAGCACCGCAGCAGACATGTCGACCGTCGAACTCTTGATCACCGCCGGCGAGAGCATCGCGTCTGAGCATTTCACGTGGTTCCAGACCAAGATGGGATCAGGCAACAGCCCGGTAATCAACTACACGGGGGGGTCGGAGGCGTCCGGTGCGCTTCTGTCGAGCGTCGTGACGCGCCCAATCATTTCGGGCAGCTTCAATGCACGATCCCCCGGCGTTGCTGTGGATGTCGTCAATGCCGAAGGCCATTCCATCACCGGAGAGGTCGGCGAACTGGTGGTCCGGGAACCGTTCATCGGCATGACGCAAAGCTTCTGGGGTGACGACGAACGCTACCTTGAGACCTATTGGAAGACCCTTCCGGGCGTCTGGGTACAGGGCGATCTGGCGATCCACGACGCAGACGGCAACTACGTTCTGGTTGGCCGTTCCGACGATACGTTGAAGGTCGCCGGCAAACGCGTGGGCCCCGCAGAAGTCGAGGAAATTGTCGTCGAGATCGACGGCGTCAAAGAGGTTGCTGTGATAGGGGTCGATGATCCTGTGAAAGGACAGTCAATTGCAGTTTTTTTGACCGCGTCTGATAACAGCGGTGAAGGGCTAGTTGCAGAGGTCGGAAGCCGTATTCGCGAAAGGCTTGGAAGGCCGTTCTCTCCCAAAGCGGTCTATCTCGTCACCGATCTTCCTAAAACGCGCAGTTCCAAGATCATGCGCCGCGTCGTCAGATCGATCTACTCCGGTCAGCCCGTGGGGGACGTTTCGTCGCTGGTCAATCCGGAGGCGATAGAGGCAATCCGCGCGGTCCTCGAACAGCAGAACGAAACTGTAGGAGTATGAACTCATGGATCTGATGTTGAAGGGAAAGCGGGTTCTGATCACGGGGGCATCGCAGGGCATCGGTGAAGGTTTGGCGGAGGTCTTTGCCGAGGAGGGCTGCGATCTTCACCTTGTCGCGCGCCAGGTCGAAAGAATGCACGCGCTGGCAAGCCGCCTTAACGAACGCTACGGGGTGGATGTCAGGGTTCAGGGGGCGGATCTAACGCAACCCGGTTCCGTGGCACAGATCGCGGCGGAAGCGGGCGACGTAGACGTGCTCGTCAACAACGCCGGTGCCATCCCTGCCGGGAATATCTGGCAGGTCGATGCCGAGGCGTGGCGCCGGGGCTGGGACGTGAAGGTCATGGGCTACATCGACATGACCCGGATATTCTATGCCCGGATGAAGGCGCGGGGGCACGGTGTGATCCTCAACAACATCGGCAATGGCGGGGAGAACTTCGATGCGCGCTACATTGCCGGCAGCACCGGCAATGCCGCGCTCATGGCGTTCACCAGGGCTATCGGCGGGCCGAGCCTCGACGACAACATCCGGGTTATCGGCGTCAATCCCGGGCCCGTCGCGACGGACCGCATCATCAAGGTGCTCAAGCTGCGCGCTCAAGAGCAGCTCGGCGACGAATGCCGCTATGAGGAATTGATGGCGAACTACCCGTTGGGGCGGGTTGCCAAGGTGCGGGAGATCGCTGACCTCTTCGCATTCCTCGCCTCTGAACGCTCGGGCTATACCTCGGGCACGATCATAACGGTGGATGGCGGCATTACCTCCCGCCGTTCGATCGGAGGATGATGCGATGAAGAACTATAAAAGTTTCGACAGCGTCGTCGTGGACCGGCCGGAGGAGGGGGTGTTGCGGGTTCTGCTGAACCGCCCCGACCGGCTGAATGCACTCGACGAGGAAGGGCACCGGCAACTCGCCGATATATGGCGGGTCATCGCGCGCGACGACGACACGCGCGCCGTGCTCCTCGCCGCCGAAGGCCGTGCGTTCTCCGCCGGCGGCGATTTCGCAGTGGTCGAGGATCTGGCCGCCCGTCCCGAGGCGCGGGCGCGAATGTTCCGCGAAGCCCGCGATCTTGTCTTTGGCATCATTGATTGCCCCAAGCCAATTGTGTCCGCGATTAAGGGTTCCGCAGTCGGTGCGGGGCTTGCAGCAGCATTGCTTTCCGACATCCCGGTGGCGGCGAAATCGGCAAAGCTGGTAGATGGCCATGTGCGGCTTGGCGTGGCCGCAGGTGATCATGCCGCGATCATCTGGCCGCTGCTGTGCGGCATGGCTAAGGCCAAGTACCACCTGCTTTTGAACGAGCCTGTGACGGGCGAGGCGGCCGAACGCATGGGGCTCGTCGCTCTATGTGTGGAGGATGATGCGCTCGAAGCCGAAACGCTGCAGATTGCCGGGCGGCTCGCTGCGGGATCGCCCTCGGCCCTGCAATGGACGAAACATTCGCTCAACAACTGGCTACGGCTCGCAGGCCCCAGCTTCGATGCCTCGCTGGCGCTCGAGATGCTCGGATTTGCTGGTGAAGATCTGGGCGAAGGCCTGCAGTCGCTTCGGGAGCGCCGAGCCCCTTCATTTTCTAAAAAATCAGGAATGTAACCACGATGGGCCCCCAAGCCGAGTATTTCGACCTGTTAGGCAAAGGTCAGTTCCGTATCCAGCGCTGCGACGATTGCACCGCCGCGGTCTTCTATCCGCGCACGCACTGCCCCAATTGCGGTGGCCCGCTTGGATGGTTTGCACCGGAGGGATCGGGCGTCGTCTATTCCGCAACGACCGTTCGCCGGAAACCCGAGGCCGGTGGGGATTATAACGTCGCGCTGGTCGATCTGAGCGAAGGGGTGCGTCTGATGACGCAGATTGTGGGATGCGATCCGGGGGAGGTTCGCATCGGCATGCCTGTGCGTTTTTCCGGCGTAGGCCCGGCGGGCGACACCGTTCTCTATCGTCCGGAGGATCAGCAATGAGTTGGGATCTGCGTGGAAAGGTTGCCATTGTCGGTGTCGGCCAAGCGGGGCTTGGCGCAGCCGAGGGGTTCACAGAGATGGAGATCCTCGCACAGGCGGCGCAAACCGCCATTGCCGATGCCGGTTTGGCGATGCGCGACATCGACGGACTGACCACGGCAAGCGTTCTCGCGCCGATGTGGGCGATGCCGGTGATCGAATATCTCGGAATTAAGCCGTCTTTCATAGACTCTACCATGCTCGGCGGGTCGAGCTTCGTGGCGCATATGATGCCCGCGATTCACGCTCTAAATTCCGGCCAGTGCAATGCCGTTCTGGTCTGTTACGGCAGTACGCAGAGAACATCATCGATCAGCCGCAAGGTCATCGCCGGCGTGCGGCGCGACTTCGACCCACAGCCCTATGAGTATCCCTACGAGCCGCTCAATCCGCTCAGTACCTACGCGATGGCGGCGGCGCGGCACATGCACGAATATGGTACGACGCGCGAAAACCTTGCTGATGTCGTCGTCGCCGCCCGTGCCTGGGCCCGGCTCAACCCTGAGGCTTTGCGCCGCGATCCTCTGACGCGGGAGGAAGTTCTTGCCGCAAGGATGATCTCGGACCCGCTGAGCGCGCTTGACTGCTGCATGGTAAGCGACGGTGCGGCTGCCTATGTCATGGTGCGCGCCGATCGGGCGAAGGATCTGCCGCATCCGCCAATCCATGTGCTCGGAAATGCCACGCGCGTCCATGGGCGGCAGGGATCTTCCCTGCCGAGTCTGACCGAGACGGCTGCGGTGGAGTCGGGTCGCGAAGCCTTCAAGATGGCCGGCTTCCTGCCCAAGGATATCGACGTCGCCGAACTCTACGATGCGTTCTCGATTAACACGATTCTGTTCCTTGAGGATCTCGGGTTTTGCTCAAAAGGCGAGGGAGGCCGCTTCGTCGCCGACGGGGGAATCGCTCCAGGCGGTCGGCTTCCCGTTAATACGAACGGCGGTGGATTGTCGTGCATTCATCCCGGCATGTACGGCGCCTTCATAACGGTCGAAGCAGTCCGCCAGTTGCGCGGCGAGTGTGGTGACCGTCAGGTCAAGGGAGCCGACCTGGCTTTGGTGCATGGCAACGGCGGGACGATCTCAAGTCAGTCGACGGCGATACTCGGGACGTCCGCGACGCTGTAACGGCCGATTTCAAAGCAGCTCTAGCCTCGGATGGCGCAGATCGTGTTGCGAAGCGCGAACGTCGGCACCGCTCACCTATGGATTCGTTTCTGGTCATTCTCGTCCGGCTGGACCGGGTCCTGACCGACTTCCGGTTCCTCTAGCGAAACCACGGCGTCCACGGGGAAGTTCACGTGTTGAGCGACATCGGTTTCAAGTTCCCTGGCGGAAGGCCAAACGCGTGACGAACAACGTTCAGGAAAGCTCCATAGGGTCTGCCGAGCAAAATCATCATGAGCGCGGCCCCGATGATCCCCCGAACGAGGCCACCTCCTGATGCACCACTGAAGGCGATAATGCCCGCGTATATTGGCACTTGGAAGCTTAGAAGCGCTAGGCTGTCCCAAAACAGTTGTGACACTCTCGTTTCGCTTGCATGAGCCATCATCCAGTCACGCCATAGGCCATAGGGTCTCCCCACCGGGAGCATAAGCAAAGCCCCTATGAATCGCGCTTGAGCGACCTCGTTCCAAGCCATCCCGGCAATGAAACGTTCATTAATCACGCCGGTTGCGGTGAAGAACACGACCAAGGCGGTCGTGTCTGCGATGTAAGCTCGATGCCGTTTCAATACTCCGGGCACAACTGTGATCCTCCTCAACTTTCATCTGAATCTTTCTGTTTCGGCTGGAGGCGTGAGCAAAGATTACCCGCTTTGATCCTCCTGAAGCATCCAGCCCGGCGTGTCGATACGCACAGACGGAGCACCGACAAGCAACCTTAGCTCTGCCTCAAGCGCTTCGAGCTTGCCAATCCCGATCTCATGTGCCCATTGATTGCGAAGATCTTGGAAGACCTCCGCGCCCATTTGCATGACTTCGTAACCTAGTTCCGTGATGCGCAATTTCTTGCGGCGAGCATCACCGCGATCAGGCTCGACCGAAATGTATCCGCGCCGCTGAAGCACCGCGATGGTTTTCGCAGCCGCCTGCTTCGAAACCGAGAGGCGCCGCCCCAGATCGGTGGCATTCGACGCTCCTGCGTCTATGGCCAGAAGCGCGTACTCATAGACAGGTCTGAAGTCCGGGTGGCCTCGATGGGCGAGTTCTTTCATCGCCTCGTCGACAAGCTTGCGGAACCCGCCAAGCAGCAAAAGAGCCAGATCGACCCCTAGATTAGACATCGCGGTTCCCATAAAAATCGGTTGACTGGCTTTTACTCTGCTGGCGAGTTTCAGCAAGCCAACAAAGACGCAGACCAACCCTTAAGTGGCGCAAAACCGCAGGACTGCCTCGGCCAGCCGGTCCGGCGCTTCCTGTGCCAGATAATGACCGGCCCCATCAATATGCACCGACGTCACATCCTCTGCCACTTGCCGCATGGTAGTCTCGGTGAACGGGCCGCCAAAGCTACCGACAGCGAGAACTGGCATCTTAAGTTGCGTCACGGCGAGCTCTTTCATGGCTTCACCGTCCCTGAGGAGAGAGCGATAGAGACCCACAGAACCATTCAGTCCATGCGGTCTGGCGTAGGCGCGGACGAACTCCTCTCCATCGGCTTGGGACAGCGCCTCGCCGAGATTGTAGGAAGGATAGACGAGACCAGTGATCAGCTCGCGCTCTCGCCCGGAAAGTATGGAGTTTGCCACGCCGTCAGCGGCAATCGCGCCGATGTACCAAGCACCCCCTACGAGCACATTCGCCAACATCTCTGCTCCAAAACCTGGCAGGCCGGTCTCGATCGCGATCAGCGTGCGAATAAGTTCGCCGTGTTCAGCAGCGACTCGATAACCTACCTGACCACTCACGTCCTGGGCCAGTAAATGAACCGGGCCGAGATCGAGATGTTTGATGAGATGGCACAGGTCGTCGGCCGCGTCGCGACTTGTGAAGTCATCATCAGCAACATCGGAATCGCCAAAACCACGCAGGTCGACAGCGATAACTCGATGCTCGTGCGCCAAAAGAGGAATTAACTTATGGAATGCCCACCAGGATTCGGGAAACCCGTGAACGAGTATGATGGGAGACCCCTTATCGCCGGCGATCACGTAATGAAGGGTCTTGCCGTTTAATTGGACGTATTTGTGTTCGACTTCTTCGATCGTCGCCGATGTCTCTAATGATGCGGAGTTTTTGGATGCAGCAAACATAAGGGAGCTCCATTGTTCGGGGGAGGTGAGATGGACAACCTGGTTAACTATCGCGATAGACAACATGGTTGTCAATAAGCAGATCAGGCAAAATGGAGCGCATGGGATACTTTCCGCAGAATCTGCAGTGGCGCCGCAGTTGCTTCTCCAGTCGGTCAAGACAGCCGATCCCATTTCAGCCGTGAATATCATCGATGCCATTGACTAGAACCTTCACATCCTTCGCGAAGAATAGAAACAGCCGATGGAGGGATTCATGACAGCCGTTGGCGACCGGACGGCTGGGATGTCATTCAACATGCATATGAGCGTTGCTTGCGGATTTTATCGCGTCGATGAAAGCCCTGAGCGCTGCAGGCATGTGCGGCTTGTTGACGTAGTAAAGATGAAGTCCCGCAAGCGGTTTTGTCCAGTCAACAAGAACCTGAACGAGCTCTCCGGAGTTGATATATGGCGCAGCGAGATTCTCACCGATATTCGCGAGACCGAATCCAGACCTGGCCGCATCCAAGAGAAAATCCGTCTCATTTGCTGTGATCACATTGTCGACGTTGATGACAATTACGCCGTCAGGACCCTGGAACTCCCATCGCTGCAACGCGCCACTTTTGTCCCACCGATAGGCAAGGCATCGATGCTCACGCAGTTCACGGGGATGCCGCGGTACTGTTCTTTTTGCGAAATATGCTGGCGATCCGACAACGATCATTCTGAGGTCGGGTGTGAGCCGGAGCGCGATCATGTCCTGTTGTACAAGCTCGCCCGACCTTATGCCGACATCAAAACCTTCCCGGACGATATCCGTAATGCCGTCATCGATAACCAGTTCCAAGCGGACATCGGGATATCTCACAGCAAAATCCGGAAGCATTGGCGTAAGCAGCAGCCGGGCTGCTATCCGGGGCAAGTTGATCCTCACCAGCCCGCGGGGTTCTGTTTGAGCAGTACCGACGTCCTTTGAAGCGTCATTGATCTCATCTATGGCGGGGCGCACGCGGCTATACAATTTCAGTCCTGCTTCGGTAGGCGCCACACTTCGGGTTGTCCGATTCAACAGGCGGGCACCCAACCGCTGTTCAAGCGCACGAATTGTGTGGCTTAGCGCCGAAGGCGACATCCCCATCCGAGTGGCTGCCCGTCGAAAACTTCGCTCCTCCGTCACACAGAGAAACGCCGTCAGCTCAATAAAATCCCCACCCTTCATTGATGCTCTCCAGCACAACTACCTATACAGATTATAGCGGATTATCATCAATAATCGATCATGTAATGCTTCCGGGTGTTTCGAGATGTGGGCCGCGAACTGCGCAAACAAGGAGTCGTCTGGTGGATAAACAAATGCTTCGTTGGGAGATTGACGAAATCGGGCGAGACAGGCTCGAGTTGAAATCGGTCCCGGTCCCAGAACCGGGGCCGAAGGAAGTGCTGGTCAGGGTAGGGGCCGTAGCCTTGAACTACCGTGATAAGATGGTGATCGAAACGGGCAGGGGATTGCCGCTCAAGTTCCCGTTCACACCTGGGTCGGACCTTGCCGGTAAAGTGGTGGGAGTAGGTGAGGGCGTGACTCGCTTTGCGGAAGGTGACCGCGTCATCTCGACCTTCACGCCGGACTGGATCGATGGGTTGCGCCAGGGGAATGCGCGAACCCCGGCCTATCGTACTCTCGGCGGCTACTATCCGGGCGTTCTCGCAGAATACATCGCCATGTCGGAGGAGTGGTTTGTTACCGCACCCACGACGCTCGATATGGTGCATGCAGCTACCCTGCCATGCGCTGGCGTAACTGCCTGGTTCGCATTAGTGGAACGCGCAGGTGTTCAGGCTGGTGACATAGTTTTGATTCCCAGCACGGGTGGCGTTGCCCTCTTTGGCCTCCAGATCGCTAAAGCCAACGGCGCAGAGGTAATCGTGTCTGGTAAAGCCGCCAACGCCGAGCGAGCAATAGCTTTGGGCGCTGATCACTACATCGACAGCGATCGTGAGGATTGGGTCGAGGCGGTCTACGAGCTTACTAATGACCGCGGTGCCGATCATGTCCTTGAGGTCATCGGCGGCCCGCATCTTGCTAAATCGGTACAGCTCGCCGCGGTAGGCGGCCACATCTGCCAGATCGGAGCTCTCGAGGGTTTCGACATCAGCGCGCCTGCCATGCCACTCATGCTGAAGGATGTGACTATCCATGGCATTGGAACCGGAAGCCGCAGGGCGTTGACCCGCCTTGTCCGGGCAGTCGATCAAGCCAAGATCAAGCCCGTCGTAGATTCCACGTACGCTTTTGCGGATTTGCACGCAGCATTCGATCATCTCGACAAAGGTCCATTCGGCAAGGTCGTGATCGCGGTCAGTGAGCTCGGAGAAATCTGATGGCCTTCGAAACGTCAACCTTCAAAGACGCAACGGTTCACTCGGATATGCCCGTCCTGTCGTTGAGGTCTATTCGATTAGCAGCTCCCGAACGCGGTGATGACTTGCGTGTCCGCGTCAGCGCGCCAATCCAGGGTGCAGCGCTCCCGGTTATCGTCTTCTCGCACGGGTTCGGCTCCTCCATGGATGCCTATGGTCCGCTTGTCGATTATTGGGCGGCGGAGGGTTTTGTCGTCGTGCAGCCGACGCATCTGGATTCGCGCCGACTTGCTCTGGCTCAAGATGATTTGCGGCGCCGCGATTTCTGGCGTCACCGGGTCGCCGATCTGACAAACGTGATAGATCATCTCGCGACCATCTGCGCCTCAGTTCCGGGATTGGCTGGACGAGTCGATCTTGAATGTATCGCGGTCGCGGGCCATTCGTTCGGCGCCTGGGCTGCCAGTATGCTGCTCGGCGCCCGGACAAAGCTCGATGGTGTGGATCGATCGGATAAACGGGTTTCAGCGGGTTTGCTGCTCGCTGCCGGCGGGCTGGGTGGCGACAGCTTAACGGAAATGGCGATTGCACAAACCCCCTATCTCGACACCGACTTCGCCGGTCTCGACAGACCAACTCTGGTCGTAAGTGGGGACGACGATTACTCACCGCTCACGACGCGAGGACCGGACTGGTTCCGCGATCCCTATCTCTACAGTCCCGGTGCCTCTGCACTGCTCACGCTGTATGGAAGCAAACACATGCTTGGCGGGATCTCAGGCTATGGCGCCGCCGAAACGGATTTCGAGGAGCCGAGACATGTCGCATTGGTCCAGCAATCGACGACAATCTTCCTAAGATCGATCCTGAAACCGGATCCATTGGGTTGGCAGAATTTCTGTGAAAGCCTCAACCTGGAAAAGGGCAGCTTAGGCGAGGTCGAAAGCAAGAATGTTAATCGGTAATTGGTTTCGGATGCGTGAGCGGAAATGTGGAAGTTCAACCCTCTAGGCGATCAGCGCACCTAGAGAGGAGCTTTATGAATTCAGGCACATTAGCTACTCCCACCGCGTCGCATAAAACGCGCTCGATAGATTCGACAATTTCTTGAGCTTGCTCAAAGACCCTCGTTCCAGACTCGGTCAGTGCGGTTCGGAGAACGCGCGCCTGCTCCGGATGTGGTGAACGAATGATAAGATCGGCACGCTCCAGGTTCGAAATAAGACCCAGCATCGTAGAGGGTTTTACAAACGCGACGCGGGAGAGGTCGGCATTTGACAAGCCGTGCTCCTTTTGGATCGCTGCCAAAACCGCATATTGTGGCGCAGTCAGATCAAGTGCCCGCAAATCACGATCAACTCTCAGGCGATAAGCGTGTTGCGCCCTCTTCAAGAACGCTCCGACCGGATAAACCAGCTCACTTGACATGTTAGGACCCTAATACGATATTAGGGTCCTAACATAGTCTTTCTTTCGTGCGTGGTAAACTATCGGCTGTTGCGGTCAGGAAACGGGCACTGTCTCGGTAGGGAGAGCCAAATGTTTAATCACATCATGGTCGGGTCTAATGATATTGATCGTTCAAAACATTTCTACGACGCTGTTCTTGCTGTTTTGGGTGTCGATGAGGCAAAGGAAAATATAGCCGACAGCGGACACATCCGACTGTTCTACCGGCAAAGTGGCGGAACATTCTGTGTCAGCCAGCCGATCAACGATGCATTGGCGACAGCCGGTAACGGCAGCACCATCGCGTTCAAGTGCAGCTCCGCCGAGCAGGTAAGGCAGTTTCACGATGTTGCAGTTGCTCACGGGGGGACTTCGATTGAGGATCCGCCGGGGCTGCGTAACAGCGGCTTGAGCGGGCTCTACCTAGGCTATGTGCGAGATCCAGATGGGAACAAGCTCTGCGCAATTTATAGACCTGATTGACGCAGATGTGAGACCGGATCTAGGAAAGCACCATTACATGACGGATGAGGCTGGCTTCATTCAAGATGGTATCGTTAGAAACATTGTATTGTTTTGCCGGCCCGCGACCAGACCAAGCTCGTGCCGAATGAGGGTAAGCGAGAAGAGAGCACAACCTCGTGGAGCTGTGAGATGTCGCCATTAAGGGGGGCGCCGTGCGTGGGTCCGTCACATAGGTAAAGAGCGTCATTCGGAGGGCGGTTGTTCGTTACCGAGGGGTTCATCAGATCCGGCAAACGCCGCCTCGGCGACCTGTAGAGCCGCCAACCCGGCCGGAAGTCCTGCTCCCAGAGCTACCTGGTTCAAAATATCGACGACCTCATCCTTGCTGAGCCCGGCCCTGAGCGCTGTGCCGATCCTCAACTTCAAAACTTGTGCTGCCGTCGCTCCAAGAGTTGCGAACACGGCGACAGCTACAGCTTCCTGAAGCCGTCGATCAAGCGCCGTTTGTGCCATCACGTCGCCGAATTCCCATTCCAGGGCGCGACGGGCGAAGTCCGGTGAGATATTCTTCAAGCTATCGATGAACGCCTCGGCAGGGTGGCCTGTAAGCTCTTCGAATTTAGCTTTTCCAAGTTCCAGCCGATTATTTGCCGTGGTCATTTGAGTCTCCTTGGTTCATGTGGTGCTGCTGCCATACCTTGGCTAGGCTCTAGGCAGTGTGACTCAGCCAAGAGAGGATACGATCCCCAAAGAGGGTCATGAGAGCTCCGCCGATAACGAACACCGCGCCCCAGAGCTTCACCTGAGTCACGGGAAGGAGGGGGGAGTTCAGCAGCCCGAACTTGTCGATGAGCAGCGACGTTACTAATTGTCCGGCGATAACGAGGATGAGGAGATTCGCCAGCCCGATCCTTGGAGCCAGAATGACAGTGCTGAAGATAGCGCCCGCTCCCAGAACACCTCCTATCAGCTTCCATGGAGCCTGCGACGGAAGAGCTGCGACAGCGTTCGCCAGCCCCCCATGAAGGAATGCCACCAGACCCAAGACGACCGCGCCGGACGCGAACGAATAGAAAGCCGCACCGAAGACATTGCCGCCGATACCGGACGCCAGCTGTGCGTTCACCGCGGCCTGGACGGAGATTGCGCAACCCGCGGCGAAGGCGATCAGGAAGTAAAGCGCAAACATGCCGTTCTCCTTTCAGTGTTCTAGAGCAAATTCTTCGGCGAAAAGATCATCGCGGAACCCGACGGCCCCGAAGAGGTAGCTGCGGGAACTCTCGGTAGCGCGCCTCAGCTTCGGCATGTCCACGCCTACGAGCTTGCCGTCCCGCTTGCGTACGATCCCACCGATGATGACCGTCTCGACGTTTCCGCGATCCGCTGCCGCGGCAACGGTGCCGAGGGCGTTGGCGGAGGGATAGAGATTGATGTCGTTCGCGTTGATGATGACGATGTCGGCCTGCTTGCCTTCGGCGAGGCTTCCCGTCTTATGCTCCAGTCCGGCGACGCGAGCGCCGTCGATCGTGGCAGCCCGCAGCACGTCCCGCATGCCTACGGGTTTCGGCGCGTTCTGGTCCCCCCTTAGCTTTCTTCCCTGGGCGGCGCTTCTCTGAAGGTAGAAGGCCGTGCGCATCTCGGTGAACATGTCACCGCCATAGGCGCTCTCGTTGTCCACGCTGAACCCGGGGCGCAGCCCATTGTCGAGGGCGTCCTGGTATCCAAAGAATCCCGCTTCAAGAGCCCAGTGAGCGTCCGACCTCGGGCACACATTGACCCGGACGCCTGACTCGGTGATCAGGGACCACGCCTCCGGGCTCAACCCGGTGCAGTGGTTGAAGACATTGTCCTTGCCGAGGACGCCCGCCTTCCGGAACGCTGGCAGCATGTCGGACATCTCCTTGCCGAAGAACTCGGTGACGAGATCAAGTCCAAGCTTCCTTCCTACTGCCCATTGCTCGGCATCCGGCGCGGTCATCATCGCCAGTGTTACGAGATCTTCGGTGTCACCGAACTTCTCTTTCTGGAGTTTCGCGAGGTCGTCGTACCAACTGTCTTTCTGCCATGTTCCGGCAAGGGGCGCTCCCGGCGCGTGGACCGCACGGATTCCGGCGGCCCGCAATGCCTCCACCGCGGCCCGCGCATGGTCGATGGAGCGACTGTTGTGCGAGTTGTCGATGATCGTCGTGATTCCGGCGTCGATGCAGCCGAGCGCCGTCAGCATGTTGCCGACATACATGTCTTCGGGGCGGTACTTCGTCGCGAAGGAAAGGTGCGTACCCTCGAGATAGTTCTTGAGGTCCGCCGAGTTCGGGTTGACCCGCCGGAGCTGCCCCTCCCATGCGTGCCTGTGGGTGTCGACGAACCCCGGAATCGCAATCTTGCCTGCGGCGTCGATTACCTCGGCGCCGCTGACGGCGATCTCCGTCGCGATCTTCCGGATGACGGAACCTTCTATGAGAATGTCTCCACGTTCCAGATCCCCCGTTGCCGCATCGAGGCTGAGAATGGTAGCCCCCTTGATCAGGATTGGGCGGGAAGGGTCGGTCCTTGAGCTGCGTCTATCGGCAGCCAGAGCTCGAGATGGCCCCGGGCCGTCCGATGCGATGGTTGCGGCAGTGATTGCGGAAAAGCCAGCGAGGAAGCCGCGGCGAGTTGATGTCATGGTGGCACCTGTTCGTGTTGTTCTGATTGAGCACTGTCGACTTGGAAGATGCCGACAGCGCGGTACGCCTCAGCGTAGGAGGCGACTACCTCCTGCTTGCCCGCCATCGGCTGAGAAGCTTCAGGCTGTGATCTGGCTGAAGTTGGTAAGTCTCCTGGAACCGCTCCCCTGCGACGTGAAGATATGATCGAAGTGGCTGCCGACCGGTGATTGGGGAAGGTATAGTGGAGCTTGATGATCGAGGGAGAGAGGCTCTACTCGATAGTCGACAGCGTAGGCCGGGAGAGCGTTGACGGCGGCAAGCGCAGTGGCCACAACCGGTTTCATGGCGTCATCCTTTCCTCAGCTACGCATGCGGAAGCGTGTACACGCCGACCGCTGTCGGAGGCGCGCTTTGGTCGCGTATGACCGCTCCGATGCGGTTGTTTTTTAATGTTCCGTTGCGGGCCCAAACGCGGGCTACGGCGTACTAGATGAGCGACTTGAACGAACTTCGGAAGCCATTGTCACGGCAATTCATTGTTCAAGAAGTTTGAGCAATCTGCCTAAAGTATGGTGTCGACGGGTAGCGATAGGCCGACCCACCTTCAGCATGCTGCGATTGCCGCGATGCCGCGCTCATGTGGTGGCGAATATTCCCGCGCTCCAATCGACGAAAGCTCTCATAACGCTCGATAAGTGACGGGACGTGGGGTAGATGATCGATATCGGCATCTCCGGCGGGCGGAAACGAGGCAGCAACTCTACCAGCCTTCCATCTTCGAGGTACGGCTTTACGATGTAATCGGCAAGCCTGACGATCCCATGACCGTGCAGCCCCAACGCCAGATACGATGATGTCTCGTTGACCGATAACTGGCTCTGCACTGGTAATGTCAAAGCAGTTCCATCGCTAAAGTATGTCCACTTGTCACCTCGACCATCGCCATAGAAGTAACCAATCAGTTCGTGCGAAGCGAGGTCGTGAGGTATGCCTGGGACTGAACGTCCCTCTAAGTAAGCCGGCGACGCGCAGGTTATCCAGTTAAACCCACCAATGCGACGGCTAATAAGCGCCGAGTCGGCCAAGGGACCGGTCCTGATAGCGCAATCTATTCCTTCCTGAATGAGGTCGACGCGCCTATCATTGGCTCCGACGTTCAGTTTGATGCCCGGGTACCGCTTCCTGAAGTCACTTAGCGCCGGGATGATGACGGAGGTGGCGATAGAGACGGGCATGTCCACGCGGATCCGGCCCTGCAGCGCTGTGGCGCCCCGCCTCAGGCCAGACTCGACGCTTTCAAGATCCTCAAGGATGCGGCAGCAGTGATCGTAAAATGCCTCACCGTCAGCTGTCAGACTTATATTGCGGGTGGTTCGTTGTAGCAATCGAACCCCAAGATATTCCTCTAGACGGTTTATCGCCATGGTCACGGAAGAGCGAGGCATTGACATCGTTGCCGCTGCCTTGGCCAAGCTTCCTCCTTCGACAACGCGAGTGAATATTTCCATGGCTCTTAACCGATCCATACAATGCTCCTGTCTCCATTTTGGCGCGCGTTGTCCCCTAAGCAGCCAATGACCAGCTCAAATCAAACGTGTGACGCACCTGCGATGCTGTCTCGAATTGCATGAGCCGATGAGCTCGTTCTGCTGGACAGGGGGTGTAAAACGCGCTCGTCAGCTTCCGCCGTACGCACCAAGTGGGAATGTCAGCCTACAACTGAGCGGCTCCAACCCGACTTGATGACCTGCGCTACCTCGTCAACGAACAGGCGCGTCTTCGTCGGCACCAGTCGCCCGTGCGGTAGGATGGCGTACACACCACCTTCACTCTTTCCCGTCCATCCGGGTAGGACTTCGACCAGTTTGCCCGTGCGGAGAGCCCTGCCAGCCATCCAGTCAGAAGTGAAGAATATCCCTGCGCCGGCAATCGCCGCATCTAGCAATGCCTCTGAGTTATCCGCAACAAGCGCGTAGTTCGGCCGTAGGACCGTGCGACGTCCGTCTTTGGACAGTGGCCAGTCCGGCCAATCTGAATAGGCTGTAAATCCGAGACATGAATGGTTCAGCAAGTCAGCAGGCTTCTCAGGCGTGCTGTTGCCTTCGATATAGCTAGGGGCAGCCACAAGCAGGTTTCGGTAGGACGCAAGCCTACGGCTCGTCAAAGAGCTGTCTCGCTGAACACCTGCAGCGACCCTGATGGATACATCGAACCCCTCTGCCGCCACATGGACGAAACGGTCTGTGAAGCGAACGTCGAGCCGGATGTGTGGAAATCGAGCGAGGAATGCCGGCAGCATCGGACTGATCCATTGACGCCCGAACGTAACAGGGACGGAAACTCGAACCAAGCCTTGCGGGGCCACTGCTGCGTCGCTGGCCTCACGGCTGGCGCTAGCAAGCTCATCGAGCATGCCTTGTACCCGGCGACAGTAGACGGCACCGACCTCCGTCAATGTGATCTTCCGCGTGGTACGGGTAAGTAGTCGCACCCCGACCCGTTGCTCGAGTTGCGTTACGCGTCGCGATAGCACCGAGGGGTCACGGCCTATTATTTTGGCGGCCTCGGTGAAGCTTCCCGCTTCGACAACCGCGACGAAGGCGGCCAATTCATCAAGGCCGCCCCCACCCAAAAATTCCTGCATGTTTTGCATGATTGATTTGCATCACTGCCTGATTATCGACCAACATGCATATGTTACATGACCTCGCTTCATCGTCCAGGAGGTTAAAACATGAAGACATTTCTAAGCATCGGATCCGGCCCGGGGATCGGCCTCGCCACAGCCGTACGCTTCGCCCGCGAGGGTTATCG
The DNA here is from genome assembly GCF_006443685.1 of Rhizobium glycinendophyticum. Lineage (NCBI taxonomy): Bacteria > Pseudomonadati > Pseudomonadota > Alphaproteobacteria > Hyphomicrobiales > Rhizobiaceae > Peteryoungia > Peteryoungia glycinendophytica. The sequence continues at coordinate 122,300 of NZ_VFYP01000006.1, forward strand.
GGTCGTGCTCAGCGCCCGCACCACCGACAAGGTTGAGCGCCTCGCAGAACAGCTCACAGCTAAGAACTATAATGCTGAGGCCCGCACAGTTGATGTTGGCAACCCAGAGAGCGTTGCGAGACTAGTAGCCGACGTGGAGAGTGCGTCGAGCGTTGATGTGCTTCATTTTAACGCGGCTTCAATGAGAGTTGCAACGTTGGATGACCAACCACGTCAGAGCTTTAATTCTGACCTGGCTGTCAACATCGGTGGTGCGCTTGTCGCGGTGCAAGCGGTTGCCAAGGAAATGGCTAAGCGGGGGTCCGGCTCGATCTTGCTGACAGGCGGCGGTCTCGCGTTGTACCCCCACCCCGAGTACCTTTCCGTGAGTGTAGGCAAGGCGGGCCTGCGCGCCCTAGCCCATGCGATTTTTGAGCCCCTGAAGCAGAAGGGCGTGCACGTCGGGACTGTCACAGTCGCTGGATTAGTGACGACGGCTGAGGACGCCGCTGCCGTAGCGGAAGAGTTTTGGCGGCTACACGATCAGCCGGTGGGTTCGTGGGAGGTTGAGAAGGTCTACACACCGAAGGGGTAATTGCGCAGCAGGATTTGGAGGGCGCGCCTCGGATTGCGATGCCCTCTACCTTCTGTGCCAAGGAACCGGGCGGGCTCCGGGATTTTGGTCCGTATCGGCGATAGTGCATCCACAGAGGACCTGTTCCACCTGACACTGGGCGGAGTATGAAATGCAACACTGGCTGGATAAGCTGATTGATGTCGCAGCGCTTCGAGGTGACGAAAATATTTTGAAGAGTGCACTGGGTCATCTTGCTGAACAAGCGGGATTCAGCGGATATGCCTACCTTTACATTCAACCAGGGCATACGGTCGCCGCATCCAACTATGCCCCGGAATGGCGGGGACTTTATTTCAAGCGAAAGTTCGATGCTCTCGACCCGATCGTCAACCGCGCCAAGTCACTGAAGCAGGCTTTTGCGTGGAGTGGCGAACAGGAGCGAAAGCGCCTTTCCAAGGAAGAGCGGGAATTTTTCGACCGCGCAGCCGATTTCGGCATCCGCTCTGGGATTACCATTCCCATCCGGGGGTCCAACGGCTCGACGTCCATGTTTACACTGGCGTCCGACATGACCACTATCCATCTTGAGCGCGAGATCAATCCCGTCGCGGCCGCAGCAGCGGTCGGCCAGCTTCATACAAGAATGTCTCTGTTGCCGCTGACGCCGACCGACCAATACCCGGACTACCTCGACCCAAAGGAGGCTGCCTACCTGAACTGGATCGCTGTCGGCAAAACCATGGACGAAGCCGCCGACCTGGAGGGGGTCAAATACAATTCCGTGAAAAGTAAGATCGAAGAAACCCGAAAGCGACTTCAAGTCCATACGATGCCACATCTTGTGGCGCTGGCTATCCGCGCTGGCCTTCTCTGACGGCTCTGATCAATTGACTGACACCTTCGGAATGTAACCGAGAAGCTCAACGAGCGCATTCAACGCGCTCATCTGTGCGTGCATCTCGATCATGGCTTCAATGTATTCCAGGTGCTGTTGGCCGCCCGCAGCCTTGCCGATCTTATAGTCCTGCGGAAGAGCCTGAAACAACTGGTCTGCCTTCTCCAGGAGTTGCCTGTGCAGCCGGATGGCATTCACAGCCAACACCTCCATATCCGGACCTGGCAGTCCGCGCGTCAGCCCAATCACCGGGCGTAGTTCGCTTGTCGCGGACGCGCTAAAATCATTCGAAGTCATCGGTGATCCAACCCTGGAAATTTGTCCGCGGTGCGCCCCCGCAAACGCTAATCCCTGAACCCAAGCCGGGGGTTGGAAACTGTGTGCACAGTCCTGCGACCTTTAGCACCGAGGCACCTGGACATACGTCACAGGCCCCCGGCCAAATGGTCAGAGGATTCCGATGTTGTTTCGGCCAACATCAACCTTTGCACGAGGTTTCCACACCCCGGGGCAGCGCGTACTGCCCTGCCCCGTCTTATAAAAGCTCACGACTGTTTCCGCTAGGGCATTGGAAAGACAATCGGTCTGCAGATCTGCAGAAAGCATCTGGTTACGGCCTTGCGCCGATCCCCGAGAGATCAACCCTGATGCCAGCCTTGTTGGGATCGGAAGCTCCCGCTTCGGTCGCGAGTATCGCTGCAGCGCTATCGTCTTTTGAGTCGGCGCTATTTTTAGATTCTTCCTGATTGGCCGTGGCGGGGCGAGTGATTTTCTCCTGCCCCGGATCCTCGGCTCGGAATACCGCTACCCCTTCCAAATACCCCGTCTGCCAGGCAATGACCGCATCGTCCATGACCTGAGGCAGGGCTTCCTTGGCCGTGGGATTGCCATACCACTTCATGACGATACGAAAGACCTTGGCGAACAGCGCCGTCCCCATTTGGATATTCTCGCAAGGCTCGACCATCTCAGGCTTCAACTGACCGGCCTCGACGATGCCGAGGCCGGCCGGATACTGTGTGATCCCAACGCGAACCGTGTTGCGGCCGAGATTGTCGCGGATGAGAGCGAGTGCCTCTTCCGCCGTTGTCGGCTTCGGCACGAGCACCACCCGGTTGCCAGAGCGCACGGTGATGGCCAGCGGGTCCTGCGACCCGGCCTTCGCGATGAACTGTTCAACGATCGCGGGCTTCAGGGAAGGATCGGCGCATTGCTGGATAAGGACGGCATCGAGCATCCCAGGTACTCCCTATGTGTTGAAGGCCATAACGATGGGCAGGCTGAAGAGGCTTGCCCAGGCTGTGACACTCGCTTTCTGGATGGCAACGATCGAAGTGTCTTCGGTCCACCAGCCGTTGCCAACGGCAACGACCACTTGCGGAGCGTGCAGCATCGATTGCAGGACCGGCCAGAGAATAAGCTGCTCGTAGCAGATCAGCGGCGCGATCCTTATTCCGTCAACCTCAACCAACGGGTTGCCGAAGAAGTCGGCCCGCGCGCCACCGCCCTGTCCGGTCCATCGCAACCACGGTTGCCACATCGAACCCGGGACCGGCATGCGCTCGCTATAAACGACCCTTGTCGCATCGGCCGAGATCGCCACCATGACATTGTCGTAGCCCCTGGCGTCTATGATAGCAGCACCTGCAATGACGGTGACTTCCAAGCCACGGAGACCTTCCTGCCAGACGTGGTCGGCGGTCGGCGTCCAGAAACCGAGCGCGCTCTCTGGAAGCACCACAACAAGCGCGTCCGGCCGTTTGGCAATTGTCCCACGCACCATGGCGATCAGGTCACGGTGATACTGAAGCGAGCCATCTCGCCCGAGGTTTGCCCCTTGTTCCAGATCGACGGCTATCCAGCCGGGTGCTAGTTTCGGGGGCGTCCAGTTCGTGGCGGACCAGACGTAAAGTCCTGCAAGGACTGCGACCGCGATTTGCCGTCGTCGACCGGTCATGAAGACCAACAGGATCGCGGTCGCGCCCAATCCCCACCATCCCCAGCCGGGAAATAGCACCCCGGCAGCCGTCAAGGGATGCGCCCAGCCCGTAATGCCGAAAGGCGGCAGCCCTGTTAGCGCCATAGCAAGCAGATAGCGTAGCGCTCTCGCCGCGTCCGTCCCTCTTTTCCCGGAAGAGTCTCCACCACGAGGATTCGTCCAGAAGACTGCATGGATGATGACGAAGGACGCGGAAGCCACGACCCAAAGCACCAGTCCGGGCCAGAGATCGGCGCTATAGAAGTTGGCCCCGCCCCGGGGCAACCCGCGAGAGGCCGCCAGGAAATAGCCTGCCGCCACAAGTGACGCGATTGATCGCGACGGGGCCTTTGACCAGAGCAAGGGAAAGACCATGGCGAGCGGGAGATGAAGCACCTCCCCGCTCCAGCCGATCCACCCACAAACAATGGACGCGAGTATAAGAAGAGGAGATTTCCAGCGAACGGGCATATAGTCGCCACCCCAATCACGGATCGAAGGTGAGGACCGGCCGCGCCAGACCGAGAAGACCAGAATCCGGGACCGGACCAAAATATCTGCTGTCATAAGAGCTCGCAAACGGTGAGTGAAGAAATAGATGGTCCGGTGGCACGACGCCGCCGGCATCGGGGTTGATCGCCCTGCCCTCGCCATCCGTGCGCCACACAGACGATGCGGGAACCAGGCGACCATCGACGAGCACGTGATCAGCGATATCGACACGCTGTCCGGGAAGTGCTGCGACCGTCTTGATCAACGGCGCGACTCCGCCGGCGCAGAGCCCTCGGCGCAGATATCCGCGCCGCCGCGCGTCTTCGAAAACGGCTGTTGTGGGGGGGCATAAAAAAACCAGATCGCCGATAGAGACCGGACGCTGGAGCTCCTCGATGCGCCAGAGGCCGAGCGGCTCGCTGGGGGTCAGGTTCAGCCGATAGCCGCCCGGGAACGCCGTCGCCGCCAGTGCCGACATGATGACGGCGGCAGCCGCGAGAAACTGAAGAATGCGCCTGTGCCTCATTGCTTCAGCACCGGCGTCTGGCGCTGGGTGAGACGCTGTTCCTCGGCTTGTCTTAGCGACTGGACGGTGCGCTCTTGGGCGGCGAGCTGTTGCGCTGTCCGCATCACCGGCCAGGATTGTTTCAGTTGCTCCTTCTGTTCCGGATTCATGCCCTCGGAGAGTTTTTCGTATAGCGCTCCGGAAGGCTCGCGCGCCGAGTTGCTCAGCAGCGTCCGTCCCCCGAACCGCTCGGTGACGGCTTTGTTGAAACTGTCGATCTCAAGCTTGGTCTCACGATTGCTGAGCGCATACGCCATCGCCGCCGACAGATCGTTGCGGTCGATGGCGTCGCGCACCCGCTCCAGCACAACACGCGCTGCCGGCGACAGCGCCGGAATGTCGGTCGAGACCCGCTGACGCAGGCTCTGCTCGTCCGCCTGGTGCCGCATTGTTGCCGTCTCGCGCATGTGCAGATATTGCTCAAGATCGCGCTTGAGAGCAGGCACATTGACCTCGGCGATGCGACGTGCCTCGCGCTCTGCCTTGCCTGCCAGAATGCCGGTCTTGCCTTTCAATGGACCGATAGTCTCCGGCTCCGCCCCGAGCCTTTGCAGGACCTGCTTCGCCATCAACTTGTCTGCCAGGACAGAATCGAAGTTCATCGATCGGAAGGCGGTTTCAGGATCGGCGAAGACATAAGCGAAGCGCGCCGAGACTTCTTCCCATTGCCGCTTCAGGGCGGGATCGTTGCCAAGCTTGTCATCGACCGTATCGGCCACAGAGCCGGAAAATGTCTTGATCCCTGCGACCATGGGTGCGGCCTCCTTCATCGTTTGGGTCTTCGAGGTTTGGGTGAAGCCAAGGCGTGCGGCGAAAGCGCCAAGCCGCTGGCCGAGATCGACAAGCTTCGCCTTCTGGCGCAGAGTCCAGTCGAGCCGGTCGCGGACCAGCGTGCGCGCGACCTGCACGATGTGCAAGCCGCGCGTTTCGGCGAAACGCAGCGCCTCGCGATAGAGTTGGCCGCGCTCATAATCGAGCGTCGTTTCCTCAGCATTCTTTCGGGAGAGAACCTTGGCCAGGCCGCCGTTGAAGGCGAAGGACCGAGTCCCATAGTAGAGCTGCAGATCCTCACGATGGCGGGTCATCGCCACATAGGTCAGATGCCGATCCAGGGACAGGGAAGCGAGCACCTTGACCTTGTCGACCGTGGCGCCTTGCGACTTGTGAATTGTTGTTGCGTAGCCGTGATCGAGGTTGTTGTAGAACCGCTGTTCGACCACCACCAGGCGCCGCTGATCGCCCTCGCCCACGGTTGCAATAATGCGGTTCGGTTGAGCCTCGACGACATGACCGATCATTCCATTCTTGAGCCCAAGCGATCCCTCATTTTTCAGGAAGACGATCTGGTCGCCGACATCGAAACGGCGTTCGCCGTCAACCGTTTTGAAGACATGGCCTTCACCGACAATGCCGCGTTCCACCAGCTTCTCGCGGGCCATGACGTTGAGCATGCGGACGTCGCGGCGCAGATGAGCGAGGATCAATGTTGTCTTCGTCCGATCGTAGTCGCGATTCCAATCGGCGACGAGACGATCGACGGCTTCCGACTTCAGACGAGAGCCGAGCACCCTGCCCTGACCCTCATAGGCAACGAGAGCCTTCTCGACATTGCCGCGCGCAAGATCGAGCGAAGCCTTCCGCATCCAGTCGTCGCGCTGGCGATAGATGGTTTCGAGTTCGGCGTAACCAATGCGATTGACGATCGCGCGGAAGGCAGCACCCGCTTCGATCGGCTGAAGCTGCTCTGGATCGCCGACCAGCACGATCTTCGCACCCGCCCTTACCACGGCATCGACAAAGCCGGCCATTTGTTTCGAGGCCACCATGCCGGCCTCGTCCATGACGAAGACCGTCTTGTCGTCCAGGACGTCACGACCACTGTTCCAGCGCAGCTCCCAAGACGCAAGCGTGCGACTCTGGATGCCAGCTTCCTTCTCCAGGCCCTCAGCTGCCTTGCCCGCAAGCGCGCCGCCGACAACACGATATCCAGCCATTTCCCAGGCCTCACGAGCCGCCTTCATCATCGTGGTCTTGCCGGCGCCTGCGCGTCCAACGACGGCAGCGATGCGGGCGGGTCCTGCAATGCGCTCAATCGCTGCTTTCTGCTCGTCGGACAGCCGCTCATGACGCCGGAACGTCGCACCCACTGCAGCCTCGGAGACCGCATGCGTCTGCTTAGCCGACAGCCACATGGCCTGCCGCGCCATCGTCGCCTCCAGCCGGATCAACGCTCGCGTCGAGTAGCGTGCCGGCAGTTTCTTGGCCGTGGCGAAATCGATCGTCTCGCGCTGCAGCCGCAACACGTCCGGGTTCAGGATGATCCTGATCATCAGCTGCTGGAAGACAGCGGGATCGTCGATGTAGCGATGCACGACCTTGGCGATGTCTCGCTCGTCGAAGACGCTCTTTTCCCGCGTGATCAGGTCGAGCACGATGGCAGGATTCTTCAAGATGCGGCGGGCGTTTTCCGTGCGTCGCTGCTCGTTCAGTTCGACCCGTTCAAGCTCCGACCGAACACCTTGGCTTTCCGCCTTGCGCTCCATCGCCTTGGCCCCGACGCCGAGATGGATGGTGGGATCGAGATCGATCCCCTGCTTTTCGTAGGAGCGGCCGTCGACGCGAAGATCGATACCGCCAAGTGCCAGATGATGGTTCTGTCTTTCGAACCAGCCGTCGCGCAGCACATTGAAATCATCCGTCGATCCGGCCCAGAGTTCGTAGAGGATCTTCCCGGACTTGGTCCGCACCGCCTGGCCGTCGTCGCCAATGACAGGGACCTTCTTCGAGCCAAACCCCTCCTCCGTCAAAGGCCGCAGCGTGGTCATCAGATGGATATGCGGATTGCCTGGATTGTCGTGATAAACCCAGTCAGCAACCATGCCCTTGGCGAGGATGTGTTTCTCGACAAAATCCCGGACCAGGGCGATGTTCTGCTCCGCCGACAGTTCGAGCGGCAGGGCAATCGTCAGGTCACGGGCAAGCTGCGCATCCGCACGCTTCTCGAACGCTTCGAGCTTGTTCCAGAAGACTTCCGAAGCTCCGGCGACAGAACGATCAGCGGTCAGGGAGCGAACCCATCTCGGGGCGCCGGCAGGAAGGACGAATTCCTCGTGTAGCAGGCCCTGCTTGCGGGTGTAGTCGATCGTGCGAGCCTCGCGCTCGTACTCCATCTTCGCGCAATGCCGGTAGGCCGCTGACAGCACGACACTGCGGCCGGAGCCGCGGCTGACGATGCTGGCTGAGAAATGGGCGATGGCCACGACGAAGGAAGCTCCAGGTTAGAACCGCGTTCGTCCGGAACGGCTGGGGCCACACGGCCCCGCCAGGGGTGCTGAGCAAGCACGTCGCATCGCGACGTATAATTGCGCCCTTGGAGCCATTCCTTCGGAACGGCCGGGATCATTCACCAAAGCATCTCCGTTGGCGATCTGCAGATCTGCAGATTTCAATTCAGGCACATCCGGAAGAGTCTGGGCGTCGCAAGTGCAACGCCCAGAGCTCAGAGGAGCAACCGGAATGAAGAAGCCATCATCGAAGATCAGGGAAGAAATCGCCAGATTGCAGGACCAGTTGAGGCAGGCCGAGACCCGAGAGGCCGAACGCATCGGCCGCATCGCGTTGAAGGCCGGTCTCGGCGAGATCCAGATCGACGAAGCCGAGCTTCAGGCCGCTTTCGAGGAGATCGCCAAGCGGTTTCGCGGAGGCAAAGGTGCTGCGACCGGGAGAAAAACTGCTGGTGAGGGCAGAAGCGTCAGCGAGCCGTCCGCGACGCAGTCGCCTGGCACGGATGCGGGCGGGCCTGGTGAGGCTTGAGCGGATGGCCAAAGCGATGACGTCGGAGGCGCGCAAAAAGGACACGCGCGAAAAGATCGAGCTCGGGGGCCTGATCGTCAAGGCGGGGCTGCGCTACGAGAAGCGTTCTCTGCTGCTCGGTCTGCTGATCGACGCCAACAGGCGGATCAGGGGCGACGAGACAGAGAAAGCCCGGCTGGCGGCAATCGGCGCGGAGGCCTTTGGCAATGACGGCGAATAGGCTCCTTCTGGCAATTCTGCCCGCCGCGATCATGTTCACGGCGATGGCCCTGACGTCAGGCATGGAACACCGGCTGGCGACGCTCGGCACCAACCCGCAGACAAAGCTGATGCTCGGACGAGCGGGGCTGGCCCTGCCATATGTCGTCGTTGCCGCCATCGGCGTCATTGCGCTGTTTGCCGCGAACGGGTCGGCCAATATCAAAGCGGCCGGCCTCAGCGTTGTCACGGGAAACGCCGTCGCCGTGATCATCGCCATCGCCCGCGAGACCATCCGCCTAACCGGCTTTGCCGCGAACGTCTCGGCGGGACAATCCGTTCTTTCCTATATCGATCCGGCGACGATGCTCGGCGCGCTTGCTGCTTTCATCAGCGGCGTGTTCGCGCTTCGCGTTGCCATCAGGGGCAATGCCGCGTTCGCGACCACATCGCCAAAGCGAATCGGCGGCAGGCGCGCTGTCCATGGCGAGGCCGACTGGATGAGGATGCAGGAGGCTGCAAAGCTGTTTCCGGAGGACGGCGGCATCGTCATCGGCGAGCGATACCGTGTTGATCGCGACAGTGTCGCCGCTCTGCCGTTTCGGGCTGATGACAAACAAAGCTGGGGCGCCGGCGGCCGGTCACCGCTGCTGTGTTTCGACGGTTCCTTCGGCTCGTCGCATGGCATCGTCTTCGCCGGTTCCGGTGGTTTCAAGACGACATCGGTGACGATCCCGAGCGCGCTTAAATGGGGAGGCGGTCTGGTTGTGCTGGATCCGTCGAGCGAAGTCGCTCCCATGGTGAGCGAGCACCGGCGCCAGGCGGGTCGAAAGGTAATCGTACTCGATCCCACAGCATCTGGTGTCGGGTTCAATGCGCTGGACTGGATTGGCCGTCACGGCAATACCAAGGAGGAGGACATCGTCGCCGTCGCCACATGGATCATGACCGACAATGCGCGCACCGCATCCGCCCGCGACGACTTCTTCAGGGCCTCAGCGATGCAGCTTCTGACGGCGCTGATCGCCGATGTCTGCCTTTCCGGTCACACGCAGGAGAAGGATCAGACCTTGCGCCGCGTCCGGGCCAATCTGTCCGAGCCCGAGCCGCAGCTTCGGGCACGCCTGACGAAGATCTACGAGCAGTCGGACTCCGACTTCGTGAAGGAAAACGTCGCCGTCTTCGTCAACATGACGCCGGAGACGTTTTCGGGCGTCTATGCCAATGCCGTGAAGGAAACGCATTGGCTGTCCTATCCCAACTATGCCGGTCTTGTGTCCGGCGACAGTTTCTCGACGGACGATCTCGCCAAAGGCGAGACTGACATTTTCATCGCGCTCGATCTGAAAGTGCTGGAAGCCCATCCGGGCCTCGCGCGCGTCGTTATCGGCGCGCTGCTCAACGCCATCTATAACCGCAATGGCAATGTGAGGGATCGAACACTCTTCCTGCTCGACGAGGTGGCACGCCTCGGCTATCTGCGCATTCTCGAGACCGCCCGAGACGCCGGCCGCAAATACGGTATCACGCTGACCATGATCTTCCAGTCGCTCGGGCAGATGCGCGAGGCCTATGGCGGGCGTGATGCGACGAGCAAATGGTTCGAGTCCGCATCCTGGATTTCTTTCTCGGCAATCAACGATCCCGATACCGCCGACTACATCTCGAAGCGATGTGGCGACACCACGGTCGAGGTCGACCAAACCAACCGATCTTCCGGAATGAAGGGATCGTCGAGATCGCGGTCGAAGCAACTCAACCGCCGGCCGTTGATCCTTCCGCATGAGGTTCTGCGCATGCGCAGTGACGAACAGATCGTCTTCACCTCGGGCAATGCACCCCTGCGATGCGGGCGCGCCGTGTGGTTCCGCCGCGAGGACATGAGGGCCTGTGTCGGCGAGAACCGGTTTTACAAGAACGCTTCCAGCACGCATGAACCGGTCGTGCGATAGATCGAGTGCACAATGATGCGATATTGGGAAGCATGCGAAGCGCAGGTGACGGCAGCTGAAGCGGTTGAAGAATGCCGAAAGCACGGCGTCGATGCGGTGCTTCGCGACTGCGACGGCGCGTTGATCGATAAAGAAAGTGGAGACGTGATTGGCCTTCCCGACGACTGCGGAGAGTTCTATGGCGGAGATGTCCTCGGCTACCTCGGATATTGATCGACGCCCATTTGCACAGAAGACGTCTGGTCTGGTGTTTGCGGGAAGATCGTCACCCAAATGGGGCGGAGACCTAGGGCTCCGTTCGCCTCGGCGAATAGAGCTGTACGCCGCAGGTGGACCGCCCATCGTTCAGCGGAACTTCACGAAAATGAATCGGTCAGACGTCATCGATTCATATCTCTCGTTGGACGAACTTTGGCGCCCGAGCGATCATGCTGCCATGCTCATTCAGCCCTATCAGCTCTATGTCGAACGCACGGACGAAGCCCGGAACATAGCCCGCTTTTATGCTATGACCATCGAGTCGAATCTGTTCGGTGAGGTCTGCCTGACGCGTCGCTGGGGCCGGATCGGAGCGCATGGCCAGATGAAGGTCCAGCATTTTGCCAGAGAGCGAGACGCCGTCGCTGCCTTCCTCGATTTTCTCCGACAGAAGCGAAACCGCGGATATCGTGTCACACCTTCAGCAGCCCGTCACTGACGGCCTGCGATCTCTTGCGGGGCCCGGCTCAAGTCCACACATCGACGATCATGAACAGGAGCATTTGACAATTGGCATATCCGCATGATCTCCGGCTTTCCCTCCGGAAAAAGAGAAGGTAACGCAATCTCGCGATCCTCGTGCTGATCTCTGGCCTCACAAGCGCCGCTGTCATGGAGGTCAGTGCCCCAACGGTGACGCTGGCCGCACCGTATATGACTTCGGTAAAGTTTGGAAAATGCACAGACGGCGATCGGATTAGCTGCGTCGTCGATGGAGATACGCTGTGGATCGATGGCACGAAAGTCCGGGTTGCAGACATCGACGCGCCCGAGATCAGTGAGCCCAAATGCGCCTCGGAACTTGTTCTCGGTAACCGCGCGACCCAGCGGCTGATCGAACTTGTGAACCAGGGACCATTCGAATTGCAGGCGTGGCCGGGTCGTGACAAGGATCGCTACGGTCGCACCATCCGGGTTCTTGTTCGCCATGGCCATAGCCTCGGCGATATTCTTGTCTCCGAAGGATTGGCGCGCACCTGGACAGGTCGTCGTGAACCATGGTGCTAGGACGGCTCGGCCGGTGAGGGCCGAGCCAACGGCACTCACTGGCGCCGTTCCCATTCGGTTTCGATGTTGAGCTCAACGTCCGCGAAGAAGGGAATCTTGATCGCGATCTTCAGACCGAGCTTGCCCTTGCGGAAGAGGTGACTGACCACCTTGCCAAGGGTGCGAAGACGGCGGCCGGTGGCGCTGAGGAATTTTGCGAGCTGGTGCATCACAGATCTCCTGTCGATTGCGGTTCATTGCGGGGATGAAGAGCGGACAAGGAAGGAGGGCTGCACCCGCAGGGCCGAAGCGGAGCGAAGGACCTGATAGTGACTGAAATTTGCTGCGCGAGGAGCGAGAAGCGGGGAAAATTCTTGCGTCATCAGGGTTGCAGCCAGACGCCCGGAACGCACCATCCCTGATGTCAATAAAATCGGATCGACAGGAGATCTTCAGGTACCTCACTACGCACACGACGCGACTTGAGGCCTCCCCCTCAGAATGGTGGCTCCGCATCGGCGTGGCCGTCCATTTCGGCAATCGCCAGCGTCAGTTCCGCCTGCGCGAGAACCAACTCGGCTGCGATCTGGCGGCGCTCCCAAGGATCGACAGCGTTCCGCAGTTCGGCACGAAGTTCTTCAATCTGGCGTTCAAGTTCGTAGGTCATCGTCTGATCTCCTATGTGAAAGACGATCAGCGGCGCCGGACAGGGAATGACGATGTCAGGGATCGCAGAAGCGACCGGCAGCGCCGGGGAGTGGGGGAGCCGATTTCGTGTTGGCGGCTTCGCAGCCAATTCGAAATTGGGGGTACCGCTCATCCTTGACGACGGCAGTCCCGTCGGCATCATCACCGGATACTGAGCAGGTTTTCCTCCTCTCCGTATGGCACAAAAAAGCCGGACCTGGCTCGATGCCGGGTCCGGCTTTGATATTTCGGTCAGAGGAGAGGGCTCCGCAGGTGGCGGAGCCTCGTAATGCCGATCAGTCCCGGTTCGGGCGAGACCAGATGAGCTGGAGGCCATCCTCGCCTTCGACCTCGGCGAGTGTGGCGTAGATCGGGGCGGGGAAGCTCGGATCGTCGAGCTTGACCGAGAGGTAGTCGCGGCCTTCACTGGAGGTCTTCTGCCAGGCCGCGCCCAGCTCGACGCTGCCGGCGTAGACGCGGAACTGCGGGCCCTTGTCGGAGGGGTTGTCGACCCGGGCGATGCGGGCCTTGACGTTGAGGGCGAGTGTCCGAATGGAACCGGTGAAGCCGTTTTCGGTGGAGGTGAAGGTGCCGATGGTTGCCATTGTCGTATTCCTTTTCTCGTGTTCGTGCCGCGCCCATCGCGGCCTCGATGGCAGTCGACAAGACCGGAGACGATCGGACCGCACCTGATAAGGCCGCAATGAAATGAAGGGCGGCAAGTCGCAGATTTGTTAGTTGGCGAGGAGGAGCCCCTTAGGGATCCGGGGTAAGAAATCTGAGAATGCCGTTGCGGGAAGACGATCGAGGCGCAGCCGGTCTCCGGTCAGACATGCCTCATCGAGCCCGCAGATGGGTTGCCGGAAACTCTGACGGGAAGGGATATGGCAACGGCATTCCGCTGCATTTGCCTTGGGTACGAATGGCATCCCGCGCCACGCACGCCGGGACCGCTCTCATCGTCTGCTTCATCAGTGGAAAAGCGTTTCTGCCGACACCAGCCTGCTTGCTGACTGCGCCCGGTGCAATATCGTGCGTTCTCGAATCGCTGCCTGGAGGATCAATGCGTCAGCAGACCAAGCCGTTCATCGTCGAACGCAAACCGTCCCGCAAACCCAAACCCGACACTGCAAAACCGTCGATCTGGGGAAGGCTGGATGCTGACATTGCACAAGGTCTCCAAGACCAAATGGATACGGACCACGCGGCCGCCACCGGTGGTGACGACCGCGCTTGAATTCAGGCCGCAGCCTTCACATCCGTTTCCGGCTGCAGCGAATGCAGGAAGCTCACCGCGCGTTGTGCATGTGCCGCCGCCTGAAAGATCGCCCGCTTGTCGTTGGCCAGCACCGATAGCCACGACTGCAGATAGGAAGCGTGATCCGCTCGTGGTTCGAGCTCCGGCGCGATGCCAAGGTCGGCGCAGAGGAAGCAACTGCCGAGTTCGGCAATAAGTTCTTCCCGGGCCCGCTCGGTCCGGTCCTTGGCATAACGCGACAGGTCGCGTCCCACGCGATGCTCCGCCGCCGTCCAGTGGGTCGCCTCATGGCTGAGGACAGCCGCGTATCCGGCAGCATCGCGAAACGCCTCAAAGGGGGGCATCTGAATGTAGTCCATGACCGGAGAATAGTAGGCCTGATTGCCGCCGTGCCGAATGACTGCGCCGGTATGCAGAAAGAAGCGATCGGCGCTCTCGATCCGCTCGATGGGATCAAGGACCTCGGCCGGCGGCGCGTAATAGCTTTCGGGCAAACCGTCGATCTGCTCGACATTGAACACTGAATAGGCCTTCAGGAATGGGATCTCCCGATCGATCTCGTTGCCGTTGCCGTCCGCTTCCGACTTGGTGAAACGGCTGGCGAAGACGACGGTCGAGCCGGTTTCTCCCTTGCGCACAGCTCCTCCCGATTCAAGCGCCTGCTTGAACGTCATCCACATCGATGAGGCGAAACCACGCGACATCTGTTCGGACCATAGGAGAAGCAAGTTCATGCCTGAATAAGGCAGACCGTTGTGGCGCAGCGGCCGGGTGATCCGGCCGCAAGTGTTGGCGGCGCCCCACGGTTTCATCCAGGGTCGCACCCCTTGTTCGAGATCCTCAACGATCCGATCGGTGATCCGCGTATAGATGTCCGCACGATCCAATTCTGATTTCTTTGCCATGACTTCTCTCTCCTTTTCCGGGACCGCGCCGATCGCGGTCCGTCACGGAGGTCCGAAGTAAGGGGCCAATGGCGTGGCCAGGCACCGAAGGCCGCAACAGCGTGGAGGACGGCGAAGCCGTTGCATGGGCACCCGGCTCCTGCAGGACCGCCGAACGGGACGGACCGCGATCGGGCGTCCCTGGCTTCTTTCGACATAGGAAAAGCCGGCGCTGCAGGCGCCGGCCCTCGGTCAGAAAGAGAAGGCGGGGTGCGACCCCGCCGAATGTGTCATCCGAATGCAGCCATCTGAACTTCGGCCGCCTTGCGGTCGAGCGATGCGCCCGGGTTTTCGACCGGCCGGTCGAAGGGTTTCCAGGTCTCCCCGACGACCTGTTCGTAGGCTGCCACCGCGCCCTCGGCTGCCATGCGCAGCGCATGGGACTGGATGCCCATGTCGGCCGCGAATTCCCGCTTGCGCTGGGCGGCGCTGTCATAGCCGACCGGACCGTCGAGATCCTCATCGCGGGCATCGTTTGACGCCTTCGCCGTTGCGTCGCGCGCCTCTGTGACGGCGCGGGAGTAGAATTGACCGGCGCCGTGCGCCGATCCGACGAAGGCCCCGACGATACGCTGCAGGTGGATTTGAATGGCTCTCTCGCCCAAACCTTCGGAGAGGCTGTCGGCGGTCTCATTGATCAGCCGCTCATGCAGGCTGCGGATGCCGTCGCTGTCGACGACGGTGGTGCCGAAGCTTTCGGCGATCTTGAGCGCTTGGGCGGCATCCGGGCACGAGAGGCGGACCATTTCTAGGGTCGCGCCTTTGCGGAGCTGCGAGACCCGTGCGTTGGAGCGGTTGGTGGTTGCGGGCTTGGCCATATCTGTTCCTTCCGTGGCTGCCGAAGCGGTTCCGGCCCGTGCCGGTCTGCCCTTCGATGCGGACGACCAGGAACCGGCAAAGGACGGGCGGCTTCACAGGTCCGATCCGGCTGAGCCAGCAGGACAGGTTTGCGGGCCAGCAGGTTTTGACCTGCTTGGGACCGCGAGCCTGCCCTCGCGCAGTGAAGTTGGATCGGCCGCCACGCGGCGCGAGAGCGGCCTTGAAACGACCGGCCGCCGGTTCAGACCGCAGCGAACAAGAAGGGCAGTCCGGCACGGGTCCGATATCAGGTACACGCGATCGGAGGGCGATATGGCCAAGCCCGCGACGCTTGCAGACTCTGAGCCGCATCGTGGTGCAAAGCCACCCCGCAGCCCATTCCTGCGGTCCGTCTATCCCGCGATGGGCAAACCAGGCGCATCATCGCGACGCTTGCATTCGTCGATGATCTGCTCTTGAAGACGCAGCCCGCACGTGAGCGCGTCGAGTTCGCGCCACCGTTCGAAAGTCAGGCGGTCGGCAAGCTCCTGTTGAGAAAGGAGGTGACCGGACCGACGTCGCGCCCGGCTTCGGACCTTCGCCGTAATCGCCTGCCGTCCGGCGCGCGCCGCAATCTGCCGTGTCAGACAGTCAAGATGCCGCTGGGTTTCGCGCCGGGGGCCGATCGCCTTCGCCAGAGGTTTTGAAACGAGGACGTCGATCATATCCCACTCCCTCGGCCTCGCCAGCCGACGAAGGAGGAGGGGCCATGATATTCGGCATGCCGACCGGTATCGATGACGAAGCCGAACCGGCTACGCTGTGCATACTCGTCGCTCGGCAACAGGAAGCGACGCTCATCGTTGTCGGACTTTCGGCACCCCCCGACGACCGCCACGACCTCTGTCATGCCGGGGTTCTGATCGGAGAAGATTGCCGATGTGACGATGTAGTCCTTCGCATGACGTTGATCGAACGCCCGTTGATCCTTTGTCCAGCTTTCGCCCTCGGCCAGCTCGCAGCCGCGGATTGCCTCCCAGGCATCCGGCCAGGTGTTGCGGATGGTCCTTTCGGCCATAGACCGCTCATAGCGGGTGAACAGATCCGGAAAGCTGAGCGCCACAATCGCCCATTCGCTATCCTCTTCGTACCATGGGGTGTCCTTCCGCAGCAGCGGATGGACTTTGCCGCTGCGATCGGCAGAGAGATGAAACCCACCGTGTCCCGCCGTGCTATGGGCGATGACACCATCCGCATAGATGACCGCCATCTGCGATGCGCCCCAGGGCGTGCTCGCCGACATGCGGGTTCGTATGCGGTTGAGCTTCGCCAGATCACGCTTATGTCCGGCAGTCTCGGCAACACGCGCCCGGAATTCGGCCTCATCCGCCACCCGGCCATCATGTCCGATGAAGTCAGCGCGGGTCAGCTCGGAAAGCGGCCGGCGCACCGAGACTGCGCTCGCAAGGAACGCAAAGCCGCTCGGCGCCGTGACCATGGCAAGGACAAGGTCATCGATGCGGGCGACGGGCAAGCCGTCCGCGCTGGTGGCAAACTCCACCCCCGAGAGATCGGGGGTGGCTGCTGCCCTGTTCGACTGGAGGGCGGCGGTCATGCTGCCGCCCTCTGATCGAAATCCTGATCATGCTCGCCCTCGGAGCCGACATCGACGTCCTGCGGATCGTCGTGATCCCGTTTTTCGCCGGCGTGGACTTCCTGCTGCTCACCGAGGTCTTCACCATGACCGTCATCATCCTCGTGCCCGCCCGAGCCGATGACATCAGTGGCGGCACCTGCGCGGATCCAGTCGAGCAGTTCGTCGGCCGGTGGCGCGAAGCGGCCGGCGGGATGGACGAAATGCTCGTTTGCGAAATGCTCGACCAACGCCGCACGGGTTTCTCGGACCTTCGACCGTGGCTGCACGGATGCCTCACCGCACGATGCTTCCAACGCCTGGCGCGACAGGCATAAGAGGAACTCCTCCGAACCCATGTTCGGCAGGTATTCGTCGGCGCCGATTGCCTCGCCTGCAATACGGGACACCATGCCGCTATTCGACATGCCCCGGCGGCACGACAGAACGTCGATCAGCACCGAGCGGACGGCGACCCGAAGCGTATCCTGATCGAAGGCGAGCTTGCCATGCTCGTCGAACAGCCTGACGGCATGGCGCGAGAAGCGCTTGCCACCGTAGAACGTCCCATCTGCACCGGAGTCGACCCGGACATTCTGCCCAGCGAAAGCCAGCACCATCAGCGCCATCAGCATGTCATCCTCGATCGGCGCGCGGCCGAGCGCATCATGCAGGGCGTCGGTGCGGAAATCGCCGATCATGTCATGGCCCTTCTGGGTCACATCGGGCCGAATTTTCGGAGGGGCCACCGCATTGCTATTGCTGCCCGCGGAGGATCCGTCGTCAGCAGCGCCCTTCGGCTTTGCCACCTCGGGCATACGATAATGCACGGTCTGCACCTTGCCATCGCGATCCAGGTAGAGCGCCGTGTGATCAGACTTCGACGGCTTGCCATAGACCTGGGAGGCCTTCTTCGGCAGCTCCGGCTGGCCCCAGCTGTTGACCTCAACGATTGCGCCGCGCTTCGGCAGGTTGCTGGTCATCCATTCATGCTGGGCGCCAAGAAAGCCCTCGACATTCGTCGTGTAGCGGCCATCCTGATCGGCGGGTGCGAAGAGGTCTTCGACCCACTCGATCCCGTAGGCCTGAGCCAGATCGTCGCCGAAGCTCGCGTCCCTGGCATACATGCGCTTTTTGGTCAGGGCATTGGCGATCTGCCACCACGGAGCCGTGTCGCCCTTCTTCGGCTTGTGCGCCTTCCAGACCTCCTTCTGGTCGACCTGAGCGGCGGCGGCGATAATCCGCAGTTGCTGCTCGGACGGCATGTCGCCCAGCGCCATCTGTTCGAGCATCGCTGGCAGGACGTTAGCGAGCAGTCGAAGCTCTCGGATCTGGCGGACGGGAAGAGCAAGAGCGACGGCGATCGCTTCCTCGGTCCATCCCAGAGCGACCAGACGTTCGATGCCGCGCCACTGGTCAACCGGGGTAAGCGGCTCGCGAACCGAGTTCTCGACCATGGAACGCATTGCGCCGTTATCGTTGGCGGCATCTGCGACGAGGATCTCGATTTCGTCCAGGCCAGCGGCGATGGCCAATCGAACACGGCGATGGCCCGCGTCGATGATGTAGCCGTTTCCGCCATCTGTTTGCGGTGCGACCACCGGCGGCTGGACGATGCCGACGGCCTTGATCGTCGCCAGCATTAACGCATCGGCCTGCGGCGACGACTTCGTCTGGCGCATCCTGTCGGGGTTTTCCTTGAGGGCGCGCGGGTCAACCTTCATGATCTGCATGGGATTTGTCCTTGTCTGGAGGGTTCCGGACTGGCGCCTTGCCAGCCCTTCCTGTCTTCATTTTCTTCGAAGACACCTCCAGGACCGCGGAGCGGCCGGACTGCCGCAACTGCGGCCGAGCGTCCCTGCTGCCTAGGGCTAGCGGGGCTAACAGCCCTGCGAAGGACAAGCAGCCGGGATGACGCAGGCGGCGGTTGAGCGATAGCGCCGGCAGGAGGACCGATCTGCGACCGGTTCTTGCTCCCTGCTTTTCTTTTCTAAACCCTTACTTCTCAATTCGAGCCGGCGCTCGAAGACGAGACTGCTGCGGCAGCCATAACTTGAGGATGTGACTAGGTTCGGCGCCCGAGAAGGGCGAGACCATCTGCGAGCATACGCTTCAAGATCAGCTTCCTGCTTTCCGGTGCAGCAGGACCGGCTTCGGCGGTAGCAACAGCAGCAGACGGTGGATCGGCGGCCTCGGATGGCGAGACCGGCAGAGGCTGTTCGACCACTGCGGCGACAACGACGTGCGTGATTGTCGTCTCATCCGATTTCACCGCGACGGTGATCTGTCCTCCGGAGCGGAGGCGGTCGACGCCCGTTTGAGCGGCCTCCTGCTCGTCTTGAGCTTCGACCAGCGATGTCTGCGTCACGAGAAAAAATGGCATGTGTTCCCACGAAGTTTTTAGTGCAGATCTCATTCGCAAAGGTGGCACGGTCAAGGTGCAGCACCGCATTTGCGGTCGCATCGGAGACAAAAAAGGCGCTCGACCCGTAAGGGGAGCGCCTTCTTCTGTATCCCGGGACAATGTCAAACGCCGCGGCGATTGCAGCGAGCAGGACATCGTCTCATCGGGAAGTGATGCTCAGATATTATTGACGAAGGGCAATTTCAAGTCGTGATTCCACTTGCCGCCTGATAGATCTCGCCGCTTATCAGAAGGTGAAACAACATGAGCACAACACCCGAGCCCCGGAGAGCCATCGCGCAGCGGGCGATCGATCGGGCAACAACGCGTGGCGTGCCGATCGACACCGATCTCGCCTTCCTAACGTTGCTCGAGGAATGGATCGGGGGAGAAATCGATATGAGGACCATGCGCGAACGGTACCTTGCTATAATTGCGCTTCGATCTGCCGAGAGGCGGGACCCGCGCAATAGCCTCTCCGGCATAAGTCCTTCGGAATCATCGTACGAGGCGAACGATGAATAAAAAAATGGGCCTGCGGAAAACCGCGGCCCATGAAGTGTGGAGATTTACAACCTCCAGAGGGGAACAGCTGCTGCGACGGAACTGGGAGGTGACCGTCATATGCATCAGCTGAAGGCGTTATGCCTGAATTTTGACCAGGTGGAAAACATTTATTGTGCAACACAGCTATGCAGCCGCTGCGCTGGTCTCGTCGGCCAGATCCTCCGCCAGCTGGGCCTCGATTTCGCGCAGCTTCAGCCGCTTTTCCTTGAGGTCGTCTGCGAAGGCGAAAGCCCCTCCGTCTCGGGAACGGTAGGACACCAGTCGCCGCTCGGCGTCTCCAAGCCGCCGACGATACTGGTGCTGTTCCTCATCGAAGCCGCTGAGAGCATGCTCCAGCCGCGAGATGGCGCCGAGCGGCGTCACTGTGATCGCCAGATCGATCTCGTAATCTGCGCCGGTGCGTTGAAGCAGTGTTTCGTAGCGATAGCCATCGCCCCTGCCGAAACGTTCGCCCTCGTAGACGAGATCAAAGCCGCCAATCGTCGC
The DNA here is from genome assembly GCF_006443685.1 of Rhizobium glycinendophyticum. Classification (NCBI taxonomy): domain Bacteria; kingdom Pseudomonadati; phylum Pseudomonadota; class Alphaproteobacteria; order Hyphomicrobiales; family Rhizobiaceae; genus Peteryoungia; species Peteryoungia glycinendophytica. Next base: position 142,771 of record NZ_VFYP01000006.1, read on the forward strand.
CAGGTGGACCTCGCCTTCTTGCTGCAATTGCAGAAGTGTGAGGATCTCCTTCATCAGCGCGCGGCCCGCCTCCTTGCGCTCGGTATAATCTTGTCCAAGAACCACCATCGTAAAGGCATCGCCGCCTGTCGACTTAAGCCGCACGATATCCTGACCGATCTCGGCGATACGCCTCGTCGAGACCTCCATCTCACGCTCGGCATCGCGCATCTGCCGACGGACGGCATATTGATCGTCTTCGTGGGCGGCCCGCAAGCGTTCGAGCCGAGCAATATCGGCTTCCAGCCCAGCCTTCTGCATCAGCCGCTCGTCGCCCGACGCAATGGCCTTGGCCATGGCGAACTGGTTGGCGGCGCCTTCACCGATATCCTCCAATCGCCGGATCGAGGTATCGCCGGATAGGGCGGCAGCAATGAACCTCGCCTTGCGCTCGTTGTTCTGCCACATTGAGGCGTCCAGCGAGCCTTCCGTGGCGTAGGCGAAGATATCGACCTCGTCGTGCTGGTTGCCCTGACGGACGATCCGTCCCTCGCGCTGTTCGATCTGCGACGGCAGCCACGGCACGTCGAGATGGTGGAGCGCTTTGAGCCGAAGCTGGGCGTTGACGCCGGTGCCCATGGTCTCCGACGAACCGATCAGGAAGCGCACCTTGCCGGCGCGAACATCGCCGAACAGCCGCTGCTTGGCTTCGGTCTTCTTGTAATCCTGCATGAAGGCGATCTGCGATGCCGGCACGCCAAGCCGGACCAGCTCGTCGCGGATGAAGCGATAGGCCGAGAAGCCGCGGGTCTTCTCGACATTGATCGTGCCGAGATCGGAAAAGATCATCTGTGCCGCACCCGGCAGATCGAAGTCCTTGCCATCCGGGCGGCGATAGATTGCTTCACCCGTTTCCTTCCAGATCCGGTGGGCATTGCGGATGAGCAGATTGAGCTTGTTGTCTTCCTCATTCCCGGCCGCCGGCATGACAAAGCGCAGGTCGATCGCCGCATGGCGCCCATCGGTGATGACCGAAAGCAGGATGTCGTCACCCGGCTTGGCTGGCCCCTCGCGCTTTTCGATCGCCTTGATCCGCGCATCGAGCATCTGCTGATAGGTCTTGAACAGAGCCGTGGGCTTCGCCGTCAGGATCTGCCGACGCCCGGTGGAGACGTTCGGGACCTTCACATACTGCCTAAGATCCTCCGGCATCACGACATCGGCGAACGAGCGGAACATGGCGATCAGTTCGGGCACGTTGACGAAGGAGGCAAAGCGGCTGACCGGCTTGTATTTGCCGGATGGCTGGACTTCGAGTTCGGTCGTGGTATCGCCGAAGCAGGAGGCCCAGGCGTCGAACTCATGCAGTCCTCGCTCTGCGAGTGCGGCATGGCCGAGGAGCCGCTGGATCGAGAACATCTCGCCGAGCGTATTGGTGATTGGCGTGCCGGAGGCAAGAACCAGCGCCCGGCCGGGATTCTTCGTCTCGATATAGCGGGACTTCACATAGAGATCCCAGGCCCGCTGTGAGCCGTTGGGATCGATGCCCTTGAGCGTCGACATGTTGGTGGCGAAGGATAGCTTGCGAAATTCCTGCGCCTCATCGACGACGATCTGGTCGACACCGATCTCGGAAATGGTCAGAAGATCGTCCTTGCGGGTCGCGAGACCCAGCAAACGTTCTTCCAGTCCCTCCTTCAGCCGTTCGAGGCGCTTGCGCGAGACGCGGTCCTCGCTTTCGACCTTGGTCAGCAGATCCTCGTAGAGCTCCAGTTCATCCTGGATCATCCGTTGCTCAAAGGAAAATGGCACAGCGATGAAGCGAAACGCCGAATGCGTAATGATGATCGCGTCCCAGGTGGCGGTCGCCGCGCGCGACAGGAACCGGGCGCGCTTGTCCTTAGTAAAATTGGTCTCGTCGGCGACCAGGATCCGCGCGTTCGGATAGAGCGCCAGAAACTCACGGGCCGCTTGCGCCAGGCAATGGCCGGGTACGACCAGCATTGCCTTGGCGATCAGGCCGAGCCGGCGCTGTTCCATGATCGCTGCGGCCATCGTCATCGTCTTGCCGGCGCCGACGGCGTGGGCAAGGTAGGTCGAGCCATCGGCAATGATCCGCCAGATGCCGCGCTTCTGGTGCCCATACAAAGTAAAGGCGCCTGAGGCGCCGGGAAGTTTGAGGTGGGAGCCGTCGAATTTGCGCGGCGCGATATTGTTGAAGCGATTATTGTAATCACGGGCCAGCCGGTCGGTGCGGTCGGGATCGGTCCACACCCAGTCCTGGAAGGCTTGCTTGATCCGCTGCAGCTTGTCACGGGCTGCCTCGGTGTCGACGACATTGAGAACCCGACGCTCGCCGCCGGCATCTTTGAACACGTCGAAGATCTGCGGGACCCGGCTGTTGAGCGCATCTGCGAGCAATTCCCCGGCATGGCGGCGGCTGGTGCCCCATTCGGACGTGCCGGCTGCCGAATAACCAAGCTGTCGGGCCTCAACTGTCCAGGAGCCGAGTTCCGGCATATGGTGGATGCGGATATCGGCCTCGATCTTTTCTTTCACGAAGGCCACGACGTCGGAAGCCGGGATCCAGGGTGCGCCGAGACGGGCTGTGATATCCGATGGCCGCAGGTCGGTTGGCTGGACATCCTGAAGCGCGCGGACATTGCGCTCGTAGACCGGATCAAGGTCTGCCGCTGCCTGCGCATTAGCCAGCTTGGTGCGGACCGATCCGGAGAGATAGGCATCAGCCGTCTTCCAGGACCCATCAGCCGGATCGCGAAACACCTCGTCGCCGAGATCGGCAATAACGGTGGAAATGTCGAGATGCAGCAGTTCGGCGATATGATCGAGATCGACATGGCCGCGTTCGTTGAGTACGACCGCCAGCGCATCAGCCGCACTGGTGATGACAGGCGACATCGGCGGAGCGATCACACGGGTAGCGAAGATCGGACCCGGCTTCGCCGTGTCGGTCTCCAGGTCATAGTCTTCGATCGACGCCACCAGCCAGCAATCGGGGTCGTCGCGGAAGGGCGCGAGGTTCGGCTGGCGATGGGTCTCCTTCACCTCGCCGGTCTCGGCATCCTCCTGGATGGAGACGGTCGTGTGGTTGATCGGTCCGAAGTCGCGTACGAAACTCGACCAGGCGATGCGAAGCCGGACCTGAAGATCGCGCCATGGCCGGTCCTGTTCCTGCGCCTTCAGCACCTCGCGCACGGCATCGCGGATCGGGATCAGCTTCGAGATGATCCGGATATGCTTCTCAGACATCCCGTCACCCGTGCGGCCCTTACGCATGGTGATCGGCAAGGCCGAGCCATCGAGCATCTGCATTAGCCCCTTCGACCGATCGAGGAAGAAGCTGTCTTCGCGGATAGCACTGTCCCTCGGCTGCAGATCGACGATCTCCCCGAGTTCGTCCTCCAGGTCGATATCGATGGGTGTCGGCTCGCCGTCATACAGGCCCTCTGGAAGAAGGGAGACTAGCGCTTTCAAGGCAGTTTCGAGATGTTCACCGACGTGGGGACGACAGGTATAACTCTCGCCATATGGCCCTGAGGTCAGGGCGTGCTGACCAAGAACGAATTCCGGGTTGCGGGCAAACCAGCGGTTGACGCGGATCGCACCCTCGTCGGCTGATGCGGGCCGGACCTCCTCCAGATCGAGCCAGGAGACTTCACCCTCTGGTTCGCCAACCTTGCGCTTGCGGAAGAAGAGGATGTCGACGACGACATCCGTGCCGGCGTCACGACGCAAGCTGCCCTCGGGCAAACGGATGGCGGCGATCAGATCGGCGGATCTGGCGATATGCTCCCGCGCCGTCCCATTGGCCTTGTCCATCGTGCCATGTGAGGTGACGAAGGCGGCGAGCGCACCGGGCTTCAAGAGGTCGATGGAGCGGGCAATGAAATAGTCGTGCAGGCGCAGGCCGAGCGGCCGATAGGCGCGGTCCGAGCGGACGGTGCGATCGGAAAAGGGTGGGTTGCCGATGGCGAGATCGTAGATTGGCGCCAAGTCTGTGCGGGCGAAGTCACCATTGATGATCCGCGCTCTAGGCTGCAGCAGGCTGGCGATACGGGCAGTAACCGGATCAAGCTCGATCCCGGTCACATAAGCCGCGTCGCGATAGGCTTCCGGCATCAGAGCGGGGAACAGGCCCGTGCCGATACCCGGTTCCAGCACACGACCACCACGCCAGCCAAGCCTCTGGATGCCCGCCCAGATCGCCCGGATGATGAACTCCGGCGTGAAATGCGCGTACTGTGTGCAGCGGGCGAGCGACGCATAGTCGGCTTCGGAGACCGCGGTCTCAAGCGATGAGCCGAGATCGTCCCAGCCCTGCCGGAAATCCACCTCGCCCGGACGGCGGAACATCCCGTTGGCCAGTTCGCCGGCGCCAAAGCCGGTGAAACGGATCAGTTGCGCCTGCTCCTTGGGCGTGGCCGGCCGGTCCTGCTTCGAGATCTTATTGGCAACGAGGATCGCCGCAACATTGGCACGGGCACGATCCTTCCAGGACGAAGGTAAACCGCGGTCGCCCTCAAGGTAGAAGTTTGCCCGAAGGCCGGCGCGCCGGGCAGGTGCAGCTGTAATTGGCAGAGCAGGCGCTGGGGCCGGCGGCATGGGATCCGGATCGTCGTCATTGGCGGCGTCAGGCAAGAAGCTGCCGCAGGCGGTGACGCCGAGCCCGAGGCCGGACGACAATGCGGTGTTGCCGAACATGTCGAGCGTGAAAGGATCGTTGCTCATGATAAAATCTCCATGTGAAAGCGCGCGTCATCGTTCCGCCAGTGGAATTCGGCGGCGAACGGACGCTGATTGATGTTAAAAATCCCGCTGCGAGCCGGGACGTTACGACCACTCGATGACAAAGAGCTCCATCGAGTCGGCGTCGAAGGTGATGCCGAGATACCTGGCATTTGGAGCGGCGGCGATCATCGCCTCCAGCTGGTCGGCGTCGATGAATTCGACCCCGTCATCGCCGCCGAATGTCTTGCGCTTCACCTCGAACCAGTCGTCGTTCGTGCGAGGATCGCATTCGAGGGCATAAGCGATGAAGGGCTTTGCGCCGTCCGGCAGTTTGCCATTCGAGCACAGGTACACGCCGTGATCACCGACCAGCCAGACGCCCGGCTGCTCGTCGCGACCGGGATGGAGACCGTAGTGCGGATTGTGAAAGCCGCCATTGGCTTCCGCGTCGGCGCGTCCGCGGGCAATCACTGCCTGCACGGAGTCGATCGGAAAGGAGAGCATGACTCGGCCTGCCTCACGCTGCCAAGGCGTCCGGAAGATGACGCAGCTGCACCGGCAGCTTGCTGGCGATCTCGTCGTCGGTCAGGTCGTCGAGAAGCTTCAATCTTGATGATCCGGAGGCGCTGAAGAGAGTGATGGCGCGGTGGCTCTGAGGATGGTCCGCGGCGGCTTCGTCGGAGTAGCCACGGTAGGCGTCCGCCGTGGCGCTCCAGATGTGCTCAATCCGCTCGTCCCGCGTCATCCCCCTCACGGGGCGCGTTTCTCGTTCGATGATAGCCAGCCGCATGGCTTCCACCGACCCAGCCTCGGAAAGATCGCAATAGCCATGGAAGAAACGGATGGTCCTGTCGATCCGCAACGCGAAGAACACCGATGTGACGGACCCGGTCAGGAATTCGCGCATTGCGAACATCGAGCCTCGGATCCACAGCGGCGGCAGGATCTCGAACATGTAGTCATGTTCACGCTCGGTGATTTCAAACCACTCGCCGGCATAAAGCGAGCTCACATCACCCTCGAAACGGTTTGGACGCTGTGCGTGCCGATCGAACATTCGGAACATCTGATGGCGCTCAGTGATGCCCTGGTAGACTTTACGGATTGCGGAAGGGGTGTTCATTGGCGGCTCCTTTGGCCCTGTCCGAACCGAAGCGCGGCGCTGCCCTGCCTCACCATCCTCTTCAGTCCTTCATGACCCCTCCCCTCACGCCGCCTCTCCGTCCGGACGGGTCAAGGGTCGCTGTCAAGCGGGCGAAGCTTCACCCTTGACGCGTCCGACGGGCATGCGGCAAGCCTCTCCTCCCCGCCCTCGCTCTCCCTTCCTTCTTTTCTTCTTCCCGCGCTTTCAGCGCGTCATTCCAGTCCTCGGCCGGCGGTGTCAGTCTCAGCCAGTCACAGCCCGCTTCGTCGGCAATGTCACGAAGCCGGTCGGCAAAGATCTCGCCCTGGCTATTGGCGTCCGTCGCCGCGACCAGAACAGCGTCGCGACGCGCGGCCAGCCTGCGGACCGCGGCGTCCGTCATCGGCGACCATCCACCGCCGGTACTGAGGTAGAGGCTGCCCTCACGCAGCCCCTCGAATGCCGCAAGGCTCATAGCGTCGATCGCCGCCTCGGTGACGCAAAGACGCAGGGCGTCTTTGGCACCGAGCCGGAACAGCACTTTCGAACCCCCTGTCGAAAATCCGCGCCAGTCCGAGCCTCGCTCCTCCCAGCCGGTGACAGCACCATCGTCATCGACATGTGCGGCCCACATGCTGCCGTAGGGGCCTTCCCGGAGAACATCGCTGCGGATGGCGTCCCGGATGATCGTTACCGGGAGGCAGCGCTCGCTGCGCAGATAACGCCATGTCATCGACCCTTGCCAAGGGCGACGTCGTTCTGCCCAGCGTTCGGTGACCGAAGTGCGATCACCGGATTTCTCCGCCGGGCGAGACCAGACAGGATCCCTGGCGACGATGCCGACAAGAGCGGCCACCCGGTCGAGCGCCTCAACGAAGGTCACGCCGTCCAAATGCTCCGCCAGACCGAAGACATCGCCTTTTGCGTCGGACAGCGGATCGAACCATCCCCGCCCGCCATGGATGACGATGACGATTTCCGCATCGCGTCTGTACTTCAACGCTTTGACGGTGCTTTCCTTGACGTCGATGGCAAAACCGGCCTGTTCCAGCACTGCCGCGCACGGGACGCGGTCCCGAAGTTCCTCCAGTTTCTGTTTTTCCATTATTTTTCTCGGTGCTTGGCGCCGCCCTTCTCTCCAGATTCATGTCTCCCGCAATTTGCGGGACCGTTTCCGGCGGCCGCGAAGAGCAAAGGGGGCAAGGGCGCGGCTGGCAATCTGCAGATTTGCATTCCGCTCCGGATGACCTGCCAGCAGCGGCGCAGCTTCCCTTGCCGCCTGCCGCGCGCAAGCGGCATCAAGGAGCGGAGAATGCCGGCTCAATGAGCCGGCCAGGGATGGAATTCATGCACGATCTCCAGATCGTCTTCATCGTCGAGTTCGTCGCTCGGCAGAACGCCGAACTCGTCGCCGGACCTGAACAGTGTGACCGGAACCATGAGGGTGCGGGAAAGCTGGAAGGCGTGGTTCTGCGCAAGAGAAAGATCGGTGTTCATCTGAGGCTCCATCTTTGGAGCGGGCCATTCCCGCTCGATGGCTCCCGTCAGTGTCCGGAACCGGTCGCGATCACCGCGAAGGCAAAGCCGAAGCGGCCGCAGCTTGCTAGCGGACCCCGTCAGCGGGTTGATCGACGGAGATCCGGGGCCGGACCAGGAAGCCATCCATCAAGAGCGGGATTGGGACGCCTCGATGGACCTGCCTCCGACAAACAACGATCGTGCTGATGCGGAACTTTTTGTAGCCCTCGAGTACCTGATGCTATCTTCTTTTCGATCCGGTCATCAGGTCAGGCTCGATGCTCATCACTGCTGGAGGCGGATCACAGACGACGTGAGGCCGCAAATGCTGGACGTCTGCGATTGTGAGCCATGCGGAGCCGCCTCTTGAAAAGCCGACGCGTAACCGATATATATTTAGCATAGTCGAGAGCGCTGATCCGTCGGTGCGTTGAACGATTGTTTCACTCGGCTTACCGAATTGGAGCGGACCGCATGCGGTCCGCTTTTTCGTTTCAGGGGGATTCGTTGCATCTACTGTATCTCGACGAGTCTGGTCACT